>CACHQT010000010.1 GCA_902582105.1 uncultured Pelagibacteraceae bacterium | reverse complement strand
AACTTTTTTCTTTTTAGCTGCTTTTTTCTTAACAGCTTTTTTCTTCTTAGTAGCTTTTTTCTTTACAGCTTTTTTCTTTTTAGCTTTTTTCTTTGTAGCTTTTTCTTTTTTCTTTTTAGTAGCTTTTTTCTTTACTGCTTTTTTCTTTTTATCTTTTTTCTTTTTAGCTTTTTCTTTTTTCTTTTTTCCTTTTTTCTTTTTAGCTTTTTCTTTTTTCTTTTTATCTTTTTTCTTATTTACTTTCTTCTTTTTCTTTTTCTTTTTATTTGCTTTTTCTTTTTTAGGTTCTTTTGGTTCTGTTACTTTTGGTTCTACAATTTTAGGCTGCTCAACATCAGGAGTTTCTGGCTCCGCAATCTCAGGCTCGGTTGCTACTTCTTCTATTTCAGCTCCTCCTTCAATTATACTTTCATCAACTGTCTCTAAATCTGAAACGTCCTCGCCTCTTTCTTTTAGTAGAACAATTCTTTTTTCTTTATCTACTTTGATATTTTCTTTGATTAAAGTTTTTATTTCTTCTTTATCTAAACCTGCATCTTTAAGTTCTTTTCTAATTTTTTTTCTGATTGCTTTTTTTTCTTCCTTTGTAGCACCATCTAGTTTTGCAACTCTGAGTGCTTTCATTCTTTTTTTAAATTTTTTAAGCTGACCTTGTGAAATTTGTTTTGCTTTACCCGGTTTTTTACCAGATGTCATACTTGCAAAAGTATAAGGATTGTTCAGCATTGTATTTCCAAATTTGTTACCAACAAGAACTGCTCCTGGTCTTAAACCTAGTGTATTATTTTTTCCAGGTCCTATTAATAATGTGTCTGTTTTTTTGTTTTTTCTAGAAACAATCGTTTGAAATTCTGTACCTCTTGAACCTAAAGTTCCTTCGGGAACTTTAACCGTTAAACTTTCTGGATTTTTTTTGCTTATTAGACCAGATATAACTTTTAGACTTCCTTCTTTAACTGTAGCAACTATCTTTCCATCATTTGTTGCTGGATCATATATAAAAGTGTCCATTAAAACTTCGGAATCCGCGCCAATAGTAAATGTAGATTGGTCTAATAATAATAGTTGTGTTCCTGATCCTGTACCAGCGTAAATAGTTTCATTTAGATAAATTTTATCACCAGCTTTAAGTGTTCTATTTTCTGTTTTAACAGTTCCAGATACTGCCCCAACAATCCCAACTAATTGTTTTTCAATACTTAACTCTTGTGCTTGAGAAGTGTTGATCAACAGGAATATTCCTGTAATTAGTGATAAAATCCTCTTCATAACAAAATTTATATATAAATTATCAAATCTTTAAAGTCTAATTTTAACCAAAATGGGCGTTTTTTAGCCAATTTTTTTTTTAATTCCATTAAATTTTAACATTTTCTATTATTTGTTTAGTTGAAATGATTTTGAAAAACTAAATGAGTAAGAATCAGCAATATAATCATAGTTCATTATATTAGCTTCAGAAATAACTTTCTCATAAGCTAAGTTTAAAAATAGATTTTTATTAGGATCTAAAAAAGGAATAAAATCACCAAGCGCTTTAGTAACCATAATATCCATAGTATTTGTTACATCAGATCTTATAATATTTGAAATTACACTGGTGTCATGGTGTATATAATCATTAAAACTTAACGCATCACCAATAGAAATATAAGCCCAAGGAAAAGCTAAATTTAATCTTAAACTAAAATCATAAGTGTGAAAATCGTTTGAGCCAACTTTTGCTTCGGAAATACTGTACCCTAAACCCGTTGATGTTGAAATTATTTCATTTAATGCAAAATCATGTCCTAAAGAAACATTGTGACCAATTGCATTGGTTTCATCAGCAGTTGTATCATTTAGATTACGATTATTTTTAGACTCTGAGTAAGCATAACCATAACTAAAAGAATTACGATCACCTACAGGAAAGAATCCTCCAATTCCAGCTCCAGTAGCAAAATTGTCGGCATCATCTTGGTTATCAGTTTTACTTAATGATAAGTATGGGCTGAGACTTTGATTGCCTATTGTTGTATCAAAAGCAAATGTTAAGCTATAACTGTCAAAATCATCAGAAGTATCAGTTACTTGTCTTGAGTCTGAAAAGCCTGCATTAATCATAAATGAAGATCCTTCCCCAACAGATCTAAGCGCAGTTAATCCAATGTTACTACTATAAGTTCTATCATGCATAGCTGAATTGAAAGGAACGATAGCATCAGAGGTTACTTGCAATCTATTTTTAGAAACACTCCCAACATTGTTATTTTGTATGAAACCACCACCAAGATCTGCATAAAAATTCCAAAGCTTAGGTGCTTTTCTTTCTTTCATTTGTTCTTCAATTTCATTTACTGTTTCTAAGTCTTCTGGGGTTAAATCCTCATTATTTTTAATTTCTTCAATTACAGTTAATGCTTTATCTGGCGAGTCAGCCTGTACTAAAACTGAAAGTAAATATAATTTTATTTCAACGTTATCTGGATAAAGCATATTTAATCTTTCAAGTGTTGCTATTGTTTGTTTAAAATTTCCAGCCTTTCCTTGTTGTCTTGCATATTTTAAATTTAAATCAATATCATTTGGGTTTTGTAAAATTTGTATATAAGTAATATTTTTATCATTTGAGCCCGGGATAATTTTTTCTTCACCATCAACTATAATAGTTTTTGTACTGGTATCGGCTTGAGTTAATTTTAATGTAGATGCAACTTTAATTGTTTCTTCAACTTTTGGAACGTCAACAATTTCTTCACTAACTATTTTTGGTTTAACTTTTTTAATCTCTTTTTCAACTGGTTTTGCAACAACTAATTCATTATCTATAGTAAAATTTTCTTCAATTAAAAAATCGTAATTTTTTGAATTTTCATCGACAATTAAATATTTATTTATAAATTTTTCTTCAAAAATATCCGAATTTAAACTTGGTAATTCAAAAGGTAAATTTCTAAAGTTTTCACTTTTAGCTCCCGCTGGAACTGTTCGCAGTGTTTCTGAAAATAAAGACAATAATGCAATACCAAATAAAACAGGGAGAATTGATTGTTTTTTAGACTTATTTTTTAAAAGATAGTTTATTTTTCTTTTTCCTTTTTTTCTTACTTTTTTCATAAAATAAAACCATCAAATTTAAATTTTAAAAATCGTCTCCCCAAGTACCATTCTGGTCTAATGTTAATTTACTTTCACCATCTGTTCCTTTAATGAGATAGCCTCCTGAACTACTCTCTATACACATATCCCAGCCAGTTTCTGGTGTAATTATTCGTCCGCCAGAAAATAATTCACTATTAATCTCTGTAGAAGTGGCACCCTCTCCATTGTTTTCGTCTATAGTGCAAGCTGCACCTCCATCAAGAGTAAAAAAATATTCTCCGAAGCTTGATAGATAATCTGATTGTCCTAAAGATATTTGCTGCATCATATTTTTTGCACTAGTTTGTTTGGTTCCATCCACATAACCATTGTAAGCAATAAGTCCAACAGATGAAAGAACTCCGATAATTGCAATAACTACTAAAAGCTCGATCAAACTAAAACCCGAGCTTCTAGTAATCATAAATTTTAAATTGCTCTTAAGATCCGATAACTACTCTATAGAAACGTTGTTCGTCATCATTTTATCTGAAGCACAATCTTCTTCAAAACAAGTTGTAACTTTTATCGAACTACCTGATTGTACAATAGCTACTTGACCTTGTTCTGGAGTACCAGAAGTTATTATTGCATCTTTAGAAGAGTCGAATGAGTTTTTAAAATCTGACAATGCACTTGCAGCTGCATCAGCCGTGTTTGTATCAGCTTTCCTTGTACTACAATCAAGATCACCACCCATTGCATCTGCGTCAGGATCAATTGAACATTTTGCAGTTTCTGCTGCAATATATTTTACTGCTGATGCGTGATTTGATTTTGTTGCACTTTTATTTGCACCTTCAATGTAACCTTGGTAAGCAACTGTACCAACAGCGGCAAGAATACCAATAATTGCTACCACAACTAATAATTCTATAAGAGTAAATCCTTTATTATTTTTCATTTTTATCCCTTTTTAATATTTTTTTTTAAGTAATACTCTATTTAATATAAAATAATATATTAAGTAAACATTAAAAAACTTACTAATATTCTCCAATATGACGAAGTATTGCCCATATTGGGTCTTAATTATTGATTTTAATAATAAATTTATGTGTTATCTATAAAGTCCAATGTCATACAAGGTTACAGAAGAAGGTAATATAAGTACGGTTTTTCTTAATGGAGAAATCGATATGGATGTTACTGAAAAAGCAAAAGAAGTAATATTACCTATAGTAGAGTCAGGAAAAGAAGTTCATTTGAATTTAAAAGATGTTTCTTATATGGACTCATCAGGAATATCAGTCTTAATTGAGAGTCATCAAAAAGCCCTAGAAAAAAATACTAAAGTGGTTGTTAAAGAAGTAAGTAAGTCTGTTTTAAAAGTTATTATGATGGCTAAACTTGAACAGATTTTAAACCTTGAATAATGAATTTATCAGAATCAAAAGATTTTGCTGTAAGTACTGCAAGCTTAAAAGATGTAAGGGTCTTTTGTAGAGAAATTTTTGAAAAAATTAATTTACCTCAAGAACAAAAAGATGAATTAGTTTTGGCTATAGCCGAAGCAGCACAAAATATAGTTAAACATGGCTATAAAGGAGTTGAAGAAACTAATGATAGAATGGAAATTAAAATTTCCTTAAAAGATAAAGATCTTGAAATAGGTTTTTTTGATAAAGGTAAAGCTGTTGTTCCTGAAAATGTAAAACATAGAAAACTCGATGATATAAAACCTGGTGGCTTAGGAACTTTTTTTATAAAACAAATAATGGATAACGCAGTATTCAAAAAAGATCAAGACGGATGGGTAAACCATCTTATATTAACAAAAAAGATTTAACCGATAATTGCACCAACGTTAAAGATTGGTGAATACATTGCTATCATTAATCCACCTATCATCACCCCCATAAAAACAATCATGATTGGCTCAATTAAGCTAGACATGTTTTCTACAGAGTTATCAAATTCCTCCTCATAATACATAGCAACAGATCCGAACATTTCATCTAATTGTCCGGTTTGTTCTCCAACAGAAATCAATTGGCTAAATGTAGGAGGAAACAAAGGTTCTTTCAAAAAAAGTTTTGTTAAAGTATCGCCAGAAAAAACTCCTTTCTTTACATTCTCAAGAGCTTCTGTAACAACAACGTTGTTACTTACTGATTTTGCAATTTCTAAACTTTCTAATAAATTAACTCCAGCCGCACTAAGATTTCCTAAAATTAGTGAAATTCTTGCAAGAAGTGATTTTAAAATCATGTCTCCAAATACTGGTAACTTTAAAACTTGTTTATGCCATTTATATCTTACAAGTGCGTTTTTAGTTGTTAAATATCTAAAAATAAAAAAGCCACCAATGCCCCCAAATAATAATACCATTCCTCCTGTGCCTCTTAAAAAATCACTCATAGACATAATCGTTGCTGTAGCTTTTGGAAGTTCAATACCCATTCCATCATACATTTTAGCAAAAACTGGAACCACCTTAACTAACATGAAAGCACTTACTGTAATCGCAACTGTAAACATTATAGATGGGTACATTAAAGCACCTTTAATTTTTTTTTTGATTTTTTCTTTTTTTTCTAATGACTCAACAATTTTTAATAAGAAAACGTCTAATTTACCACTGGCCTCCCCCGCTTTTATAAGGTTACAATAAACATTATCAAAATATTGTGGATACTTTTCAAAACATTTTGATAGCGTAACACCGCCCTCTAAGCTTTTTCTTATATCTTCAATAATTTCTTTAATACCGGGATTTTCAAGCTGATCTCTCAACATGCCTAAAACCTCAAGTATAGGCAAACCAGCTTTTACCATCGTTGCAAATTGTTTTGAAAAAATAAGTATATCTTCTGTTTTAGCTTTTTTTTTGCCTCCAAAAAGTGAAAAGCTAGATTTTTTACCTTTATCTTTTGCTTCAGTCTTTTTTTTCTTACCCTTTATTAAGTTTGTAATTATTACCTTTTGCTCTTTTAACTTATGTGATGCTTCATCTTGATTAAGAGCTTCAATTTCACCCTCAACATATTTGCCTTCAGCAATACCTTTATATGTAAATAATTCCATTATTGATCAATTATGAGGATAAAACTCGCTCATACTCTCTAAAATTAAGATCACCATTTGCAATCATTCTTCTCCCCATATCTTGCATGGTTTGAAAACCTTCTTTTATAGCAATTTCTTTTAATTCAGGAGTGGTAGCTTGTCTAAGTATAGCTTCTTTAATTGGTTTGGTAACTACTAAAATTTCATAAATACCTTGTCGTCCTTTATAACCAGAGTCTTTACATTTTGGACAGCCTTTACCCTTAATTGCTTTTACTCTTGATGCTTTTTCTGGAGTAAAACCTAAGTCAGTTAAAACTTTTGGATTAACGTCTTCGTCTGGCACTCTGCAATCTTTACAGTTCCTTCGTGCAAGTCTTTGCGCTAGGACCATTTGGGTTGCAGCACTTATTAAATAATCTGGTGTTCCCATGTTTTGTAACCTGGTAATTGTACTTGGTGCATCATTAGTATGCAGCGTACTAAATACTAAGTGTCCAGTAAGCGCAGCTTTTAGTCCAATATCAACTGTTTCCTTATCCCTCATCTCACCCACTAATATTATTTCTGGGTCTTGACGAAGAAAAGATCTCAGTGCGGCAGAAAAAGTTAGTCCTATATCATCTTTAATTTGTACTTGTCCTACTCCATCTAGTTCATACTCGACAGGATCTTCTGCTGTTAAAATATTTAAATGTGGTTTGCTTACTTCTTTAAGAATACTATACAAAGTTGTTGACTTTCCTGAACCTGTTGGTCCTGTAACAAGTATTAACCCTTGTGTGCTATGAATTGCTTTTCTTAAGTTTTTTAAATCAGCATCTTCAAAATTTAGTTGTTCTAAAGTTATGTCTCCTGCGTCTTTATTTAAAACCCGCATTACAATTCTTTCATTGCTAGCAGTTGGCAAAATAGATAATCGTAAATCAACAACTTTACCATCTATTTTAAAATTAATTGCACCATCTTGTGGTAATCTTCTTTCAGCGATATCTAACTTACCCATAATTTTAAAACGAGTAACTACTGCGCCATAATTATCATGAAGGAATTTTCTGTACTGTTCTTGCTCTTGCAACATACCATCTAAACGATAACGAACTCTTGAAGAAAATCTATATGGTTCGATATGAATATCACTCACTCCTGATTTGATTGCATCAGCAACAACGGCTGTACTAAATTTTATAACTTCTGACTCATTTTCTAGCGCCTCTATATCTTCTTCAGGTGGTTTTTCTAAAACCTCTCCTGCATCCCCTAAATCAGATTCAAAAGTTTTTGTTTTTTCTTTACTAACATTTTCTTTTCTAATTGACTGTGCAGTTACATCACCTGACTCACTTAATAGCTTATCTATGAAATTAGAAATTTGTGTAACCTTTGCAGCATGTAATTCTATATTTTTTTTTGTAATTGCTTTAAGATTTCTCATTAAACCAAGTTTTGAACTATCTGAAATTGCTATATGTAAATTTTTTCCCTCGACTTTAAACGGAGCAACAAAATTCATTTTAATATAATTAGAAGGTAGAACTGCTTTAATTTCATCAGTAATTTCACTTTTTGCAAGATCAACAACTTCTAAATTTTGTTCCTTAACTAAAACGTCTAAAATTTTATTTTCATCTGTTAGTTTTAATTCAAATACAGCATCAATCTGTGATGAATTTTTTTCAGTACTTACCTTCTTTATATTTGCTAAATCTTTTCCTGAAATAATGTCATGGTCAATTAAGACATTAATTAAATTTATTTCACTTTCTCTACTTATTTTAAGCATTATAAAATCCTTGGAGCGATAAACACTAAAAGTTCATTCATTCTATCGCTTTTTGTTGTTCCTTTAAACATTTTTCCTAAAATAGGAATTTTACTTACCCCAGGAACCTGTTCTGCTGCATTTGAGATGTCATTTTTCTTAATTCCACCAATTACAACGATGTCTCCATCAGCTATCAAGAGTTTTGTCGCAATTTCCATTTTATTAATACCTACTGCTGCTGGGTCTGTCCTATCAGGGGTATCATTATTAACCTGAACTTCTAAGAGTACGTTACCATCACCAATTATACTCGGAGTTACAGTTAATTTTAAAGCAGCATCCTTAAATGTAGGAGCTGTGTTATCTGTACCTGCAACAGGTATCTGAACACCTTGAGTGATAGACGCAACCTGATTGTCTAGTGTAAATAATTTAGGGTTAGAAATAGTTTTTCCTAAACCTTCTTTTTCTAAAGCTTCTATTTGAAGTTTTAAAACTGCTGAGCCTGTCTTTTTAAGAACTCCTATACCGCTTGTCGCACCAATTGCATTGAAATTATATATACCATCACTACCAGCACTTCCAGCAGCACTAATACCAGCTGTACCTGAAGAAATTTCTGCACCTGATCCTGATGCCGCTCCAACAGTTGTTCCTCCAACTGTACCACCAATTCTATCTGACTTTCTTGTATAAGCTCCACCAAGTTTATTTCCTAATGCTCTTTCAAAAGTAGAAGTTGCTTCAACAATAAAAGCTTCGATTAATACTTGTTTAGTTCTAACATCAATCTCTCTTATAACTTTATCAACTACATCCAAATCTTTTTCCTTTCCTCTTACAATAATAGACCTTGTGGTTTTTTCTTCTGTCACTTGTATTGGAGAATAAGTTGCGCTTTCCCCAACTGATGTAAATAATTCTGATATTGTAGCTTTAGCCTCAGCGGGCGTTATATAATAAAGTCTAAATATTTCTGAAACGATTGGTTCTACTGAATTTTCTAATTCAACTTTTTTTCTAACTGCTGAAGCTCTTGCAGATTTATAACTTTCTTGTGAGGTTAATGTAGCTGGGGAATGAACTCTTATAATATTGCTTGCAACATCAATATCAGCTGCAAAATTTTTCATATCTAATAAAGCATTAAAAGCTTTATCCCAAGGCACATTTGATAGTTCTGCCGAAATTGCACCAGCAACATCATCGCCTACTAAGATGTTAACATCTCCTATTTTTGCCATTAAACCCATGGCCTCTTTGTAATCTAGATTTTGAAATTTGAATGATACGTCTTGTTTGAGCAGCATATATTCATCTGGAATTAGTAAATAATTTTTTTCTTTAACAGATGAAATTTGTTTTCTTTTTTCTAACACTTTAATATCACCTTCAACTGGTGTTGGTCCCATTTTTGCACTTTTTTCAACTTCTATTTTTCCTAATTTTTTTACATCTTCTTTAATTAATGGTGTATCGTGTTTAAAGCCTTTATTCTTTTTGATCTTAGACATTTGTTGTGCACATCCGCTCAAAACAAAAGATAAGAATATTAAAGAAATTATTATTTGAAATGACTTAAAGTTCATTAAAATGGCTCCGAGGTTTCTTTGATTTGATTTTTAAAATTAATAACTAAAAACGAATTATCCCCTTTTTCAAAAATTGCTTGCTCAGCTTTAAGTGCAACTAATTTTATACCTGGGCTAAGTTCTTCATTCATCTGCAATGTAACTATTTCTCCAGTTGGGTTAATTAAAGATACATAGCTCTCATATTCACCATTCATTATTCCAACAAGTTTAAAATTATATAAACTCATTTGTGCTCTCTCTTCATCGTTATTAGTAATTACAGATACGGTGCTTGCTCCTCCCAAAGATGCATCTCCAACAAATGGATCGTTTAATGGAAGAGGTTCCTCTTTGCCAATCTCCGAGCTAATGTTTAATTGTTGATCTGCTTGTTTCTTTTTAACTTTTTGATTAATTTCTTTTGCTTTATCAATTATATTTTGTTCAGTATCATGATTTTCAGCATGTAAATTGAAAATGCTAAATGAAGCTACAAAGCTTAATATTAATAATTTTTTAAAACTCATCAGCCAATCCTACTATAGTTAATACTCCATTAACTTTTATCGCACCGGTTGTATCTCCTTTTACCACTTTTATTGATTCCTTGTCAAAATTAAGCATCTTTTTAGACATAGAAAGCGATCTTTTAAACTTAATGTAGCCCAAGAAATTACCAGTAATCTCAAAATTAACGGGAATTGAGTAATATGCCATGTTTCCAGCTGATTTCTTTTTACTTTTCTTTTTCTTCTTTTTCTTCTTCTTCTTCTTCTTCTTTTTCTTTTTCTTCTTATCAGTTGTTTCTTCTAAAATATCAGATCTGTAGACAGCTTTTGGTGGTTTTTTCTCTATTTTTGAAATTACCAAGTCATTAATGCCCGCAAAGTAACTTAAGGTTTCGTATAATCCCTCAACTTCCGCCTTTGTATGAAATAAAGTTGAATACTCATCGTACCTCGGTTTTAATTTTTTAATTTTATTCTTTTTTGACTTAATTTGTTTTACGAATTTAGCAGTTTGTTCTTTTTTTTTATTCATATCGTCTATCTGCTTTTTCTTTTTTTCAACTATCGGATCTAAAATTGCATAATAAATAATTAAAAATATAATTATCGCCCCAACTGAGATACCAACTTTAATTAAAGTTTTTCTATCAGCTAGTTGAAGAACTTTTTCCTTTAAGTCCTGTAAGTTAATATTTTTGAGATCTATATTTTTTAAGTCCATATTAAAACCTATGTTTTGCTATTACCTTTTGGATCAATTAATACAAAAACTCTAAATCCTTTCATTGTAATTCCACTCTTTGATCTTTTTGGAAGTTTCATCGATGATAGTGATGCTTGCTTAATATATTTCTGACCACTTAAATTTTTTATAAATTTTAATATATCTTGATCACTTGCTGCTACACCTTGAATTGTAACCTTTGTTTTTCCATTATAATCAACTTTGTCAAATCTTACTCTTTTTGGAACGCTCGCTGCAATTTGTGCCAATATTCTATAGCTCAAATCTTTATTTGATTTAAGACTATTGCTTAATTTTAAAGTTGTTTCAATTAAGCTTAATTCTTTACCAATTGCTTTATTTTCCTTTTTTTTCAAAGCATGTGTTTTCTTTACCTTTTCATAGTTAGCAAGTTTCTTATTATAAGAATGAATATTCCAGAAAGATAGTGCGAACATGATAAGATAAATTCCAACAACTCCACCAACAAATCCTTTAAAAGCAAAATTTGAAATTGCTTTCATTTTTTTCTGCTTGACCATGCCTTTTCTATTAGGAAGTAAATTTATGTTTTTAACTGCAGTTACAAACTTATAATAACCAAAAACATCTAACTTCCTAAAAGCTAAACCAATTACAGTAGAAAGATATGATCGATTTTTTAAATTTATTGATTGATCAAGTTGTTGAGGTATTTTCAATCCATCAATTGGATCAAAAGTTTTAAAACCAACATTAACTAAATTAGTTCTAAAGATTGATAAATAATCTTCAATATTTTCTAAATCAGAAACAACTTTTATGTTTCTAATTCTTTTTTCATATTTTGTTTCGAAATCCTGTACAGCTTGTTTAACTTGTGTAACAAATCTTCTAACTAAACCCTCTTTCTCTTCTTGAACTTGTGACGATTTTAATATTTGTCTATCTTGTCCTCTTAAAAAAATATCAGTAATAATTGGATTATTATCATATAAGATCATTAGATAATTTTCATCTAAACCAAATTCTAAAACAGCTGTTAAATTTGCATCCTCAGCTTTTTGGGAAATCTGATTAATTTGATCTACTGCAGATTTTAATGCAAAACATTTTACGTCAATAATAACTGGATTAAGTCCGCTTGATTTTATAATAGAAGTATAACTATTGATGTCAGATAGTTTTGAAGCAACAAATAAAATATCCATAGTATTTTCTTTTTGATTTCTATTTATTACTTGATGAAATATTGAATAATCATCTAAATTATCAGTTAATTGAACAAGATTTTCCCAAAGAGAATTGGTTTCAATTGCCTTTTGTAATTCCTCATCCTTCATAAGAGGTGCTGTCACTACTCTTATGATTGCACTTGTAACAGGTATCGCAATTGCAGCATTTGGTGTTTTGATTTTCGATTTTTGAAGGGCAATTGTCAATTCAGCTCCAAGTTTTTCAGAATTTTCTAAAACAACTGAATCTTCAGGCAGGTCTACTTTATGAATATAAAATTTTTCTAATACCCATTGATTTGCTTTGTTAGAAGCAACTTGTGCTAATCTAATTTCTTTATTTGTTATTTCTACTCCAAGTATTTCTTCACCTTGTGCAGAAGATTTTCCCAATTTTGATTTAAAAAAATTGTCTAGCTTGTTTTTAAAATTATTTGCCCCGCCACTAGACGCTTTTGGCATTTTAAGACCACTTGCAAAAGATGGTTTTTTTAATTTTATATTTTTTAATTTATCTAATAAACCAGAAATAGATTTTTTACTTTCTGTAGATTCTTTATTATCGCTCACATTAATTTGTGGCTTTTGATTATTTTCGTTTTCAACTGAGCTTACAACTGGTTTTGGGGTTTCTGCTACCGGAGGTATAATTGGTGCTGGGGTAGCTTCTGCCACTGGAGTAGAAGTTGCACTCGAGCTAGTAGCTGAAGTCTGGCCTGATGTATCTTGAGTTTCTTCTGTTTTTGAAACTTCTTTTTCTTTATTTGCATGAACATCATCAAACCATTTTTCTAAAATAGGAATTGCATCTTCTAAATTTTGTGTACCTGATGAAGAAATTTTTTGTTTTCCATCAATATAAAGTCTTCCAACCCAATTTTTTGATTTTAGCTCACCCTTATATTTATCTTGTCTTACATATATATGTAATCTTCCATCTTTTTTATGAATTACCTCATGCTCTTTTTTCTCTTCTTGCTTTGGTTCTTCATTTTTGGGGGCTTCTGGAGTTTGTTCAGATTCATTTGTTATATTTGGAGCAGATTGGTCAACACTTATGTATGATTCACTTCCAGATTGTAATTCATCATTACTTTTTGGATTTTCATTTACATCTTCCGATTGATTCTTCTGAATCTCATCAGAACCCTGATCATCAACTTTATCTATTTTATCTTTTTCGTCTTCACTCATAAAAAATTAATTTATTCTCTAACACAATATTACGAATCTCTAACACAATTTAGATAAATGTCTAACACAAAAGTAAAAGTTGTATGCTCATTTTAGGTCATATACTTAAAATAGTAAGTAAAATCAACAATTATTAATTATTAAAAAATTTTGGCTAAGTTTATGAAAATGATTTTAAAATTTAGTTTCTCTAACACAAAACATAAAAACTCTAACACAATGATAAAATTTACGTTTGTGTTAGAGTTTATGTGAAAAAAAAAAAATTTTAAAAGCCAATAAAATCAACAATTTTTGCAATTTCAACCTAAAGTAGGTATTTTGTGTTAGAGTATAAAATTTTTGTGTTAGAGAATGAAAATATTTTTATAAAAATAAAATTCTACCTCTCAATCATATAAAAAATTAATAAATTTTCGAAAAAAAGATAAAATTTAGGGTTGTATTTTGGAAAAAAGGTTAATTTTTTAAATTTTTATAAAATTTTCAACTAAATATAGAAAACTTATTAAAAATTTTTAATTTTTTTTAATTATACGTTCTTAACTGAAAGCATTAATAAAAAACCAATAATAAAAAAAAAAGAAACAGATAAGAAACCAATTCTTTGTGAATACAAGTAAGTTAAAGTTCCTACCATTAAAGGTCCCGCAAAAGCAGTAACTCTTCCAGAGAAACTAAACAAACCAAAACCTTTTCCTAAATCTGTTTTAGATAATAGTTTTGTCATCATTACACGGCTTGCGCTTTGAATAGAGCCTATAAAAAAAGAAATTACCATTACATTGTAAAAGAATTCACTTTTTGTTTGTGCAATCATTGATCCATAAACAACTGTGCATGTTAATACAACAATGCAAGATAAAATAATTGTTTTGGAAGAAAATTTATCATTTAAGTATCCGCCGATTAAAACTCCAGCGAATGCAACAATGTTTCCTGCGATTGCAAGTTTTAATAAATCACTTGAATTAAAATTAAAAACTCCAGAAGCATAAACACCTCCACCTGCAATCAATACAATTAATGCATCAGAATAAATCATTCTTGCTAAAAGAAACTTTCCAACTGATGTAAATTTATTTTTCCAAATTATTTCAATAATTTTCTTTGCTACTGGTGTTGTGTCATTATTTTCTTCATAAGATATTTTTTTTTTAAAATAACTCATCATTGGTAAAGAAAAAATAAAAAACCAAAACGCAACAATCAATGGAATGAATCTTATGTGTTCAAAATTATTTTTATCTAAGCCGAAAGGAATTGTTTTAGGTAAAATAAAAAAATATAAAACTAATAAAAGTATTGGTATCGATCCAATGTAACCTAATGCAAATGCAAACCCAGAAGTTTTTCCAATATTATTTTCATCTGAACATTTTTTTAATAATGAATTGTAAAATATTGTTCCAACTTCATAACAGTAGTTTGAAATAAAAAAAATAATTAAAGTAAATAAAATATAGTTTGGGTTTGGTTTTGCAAACCAAAACAAACAAGTTGTTAGAATGCAAAGTAAAGTAAAAATTTGTAAGAAATTTATTTTTCCTTTAGGTTTTTTGTCAGCTATCGCTCCAATGAACGGTCCTGTGAGTGCAATTACAATTCCACAGAGTCCTGCAGTCCATTGCCAGTACGCTGCACCTAGTTGTGCGTTACCAACAATTTGATTTGCAAAGTAAGTTGAAGTTACAAATGTTATAATGATCATTGTATATGCAGAGTTTGCTAAATCATACAGTCCATAAAAAAATTTACTCATTTTATTTTTCAAACTCCAATAATGTTTTTAATGTGCCACTCTTTTCCCACTTTTTCATCAATGAACTTAAATCTGATGTGGTTTGACTTACAAAGTCTTTATAAATTGTTTTGTAAGCTGGTCCAAGTTTAATCCCTCCATAAGTATTAAAAGTCAAAATTTCTTTTTTACTTAAAGAAATTACTTTTCTTCTTACTGTTTCTCTTGGAAGCTGTAATACTTCTGAAATACTTGCAAAAGTTAATTTGTTAGTACTTATATTTTTTTTTTGCGTTATTCTTGTCATTTGTTCTTGGAGCTCAGCAAATGTTCTGTTTCCTGATTTATTTATTTCATAAAGGGAATGACTAACAACTACTTGGATTATTACGAAAGATTCATAGTCTACGTTTAATTTTTCACGTACTCTTGTATATAAAGAGAGAACAAACATCACCCAGTGATAGAAGCCCTTGGAAAATGGATGTTCCTGTTGCCTACTAGCTTTCTTTGCATCATCTAAAGAAATGACTTTGCTTTCACCTAATTTAGTTTTTTCATTACTCATTATAGTTTTTATTCTCCCTATAGTAGGTAGAGTACAACCTAAAATAGGTACAATCAATCTTTTTCCATATTAAGTCTTTATAAGTTAATTTATTTATATCATTTATGAAATTTTCGCTAAAAAAATATCTAATTAGAGTTCTATTAATAAATTTCTTCTCATTATTTTATTTAATTCAAACACCAGCTTTTGATTATGGTTTTTTTTCTGTTCAATCAATTTTTTATTCAGCTAATGTATACTTATTATATTTTTTTATTTTTCTTGAAGCAAAATCTTCTTTCTTTTCTATATATGGTTTGGACTTTAATTTTTATAAGCTTCTTATAAATAATTTAAATAATTTAAACTTTGAATATGTAATATATATTGCACATGAAAATATAAATATTTTTTATTTTTTATTTTTTTCTTTAGGTTCTATTATTTTTATAGAGAAAATAAATTATAATTTTGTATTAAAAAAAAATATCTTTAATACAAAAAAAATTATCGCCTCCTCTATTGTTGTTATTATTTTTATTTTAACTAATTTTAATCCAAGTCATACACATTTAACTCTTGTAGATAGATACAAACATCTAACCGATACGTGGACCTCGAATGACTTAGTAGGCTATGGTGTAAAATATATTTCTCAATATGTTGATAATAGTTTTTTTAGAAATGATAATTGGTTTAATACAGTTAAATATTCTTATCTTTATTTTGATAGTAACCCTTCAGGAAAAAGACAGCTTTCACAGTTTGATACAAATTTAGAATTCAAAAGTTTTAAAAATTTTGGTGAAATTATAAATAAAAAAAAATACCACAACATTTATGTCATAATAAATGAGTCTTATCCTAATTTTAGAAATAAAAAACTTAAGAATAATTTATTTGAAAAAATAAAATCAGGTAATGATGATTTAATAATTCAGAATTTTAAAAAAAAATGGAATAGAACTTTAACAACTCAAGGATCAGAAATGGAATTTTTCTGTAACAATGATGTGGATTTTGAAAAATATATTGTTAGTGAATTAAAAAATTTTATTGAAGACAATAATTGTTGGATAAATTCAATGAAAGATAAAAACTTAATATACATACATAGTTATGAAGAATATTTTTTTAATCGTATAAGATATAAAAGTTTTTTTGATAAAACTTTCTTCAAAAAAGAATTGAAAGAATTAAATTTTGAAATTTGTAATCAAAAGTATAGTGGAATATGTGATCATATAATCTTAAATAATATGGATAAGATTGTTGAAGATAAAAAAAATAACTTTATTATTTTTTTAACTGTAAATAATCACGTTCCTGTAGAACCTGTTTATGATACTCCATATATAAATTGTAACGAAAATTTTCCACTTAATTTAAGTGAACAGTTTTGTAAAATTTATAATAATCAAATGTTATTTAATGAGAGCATTTCTAATTTCTTAAATCGTATGAATAAAAATGATTTATTAGTTTTATTTTCTGATACTCCACCTATGTTTGCAACTAAAAGAAGAATTCATTTTGAAGATTTAATTGATGTTTACTTTTTTTCCAAAAAATAATTTTTAAACACCATTTAATTTTTACTTTCCATCAATGACTACTATTGTTAAATCATCTTTTTGAATTTTACCGGACTTAACAATATCTTCGATGATAACTTTTAATCTGCTATTGTTTGGCGTGGATTGATATTTTTTTATATAATTCTGAAAACCTTCAGAGCCTAACATTTCACCATTTGGATCTTTAATCTCTGTAATTCCATCTGTAAAAATATACATTGAGCTATCTGAAAAGGGTATTACGTTCTCTTTATAAGTAATCTTTGGCATAATACCTAAAGGTGGTCCTGCCTCTTTATGATCAGAAAATTTTCCATCCTTTGAGTAAATAAGAGGAGGTTCGTGACCGGCATTAGAGATAAGTAATTCTTTTTTATTGCTGTCGTATATTCCAACCAGCATAGTTACGAACATGCCTCTTGCTGCAGTTTCACAAATTTCTTTATTTAACAAATTTAATAAATCCGAAGCTGAAAACATTGTTTTACTTAAACATCTATAGAGACTTGAGGCCTTTGACATTAAAAGTGATGACTTTATTCCTTTTCCAGATACATCCGCAACACCAAATCCATACTTGCCGTTTCCTAAATCAGAAAAATTATAAAAATCTCCAGATACTACCTTCGCAGGAATATTTATTCCAGCTATAGGAAAGGGATCTTCTTTATTTTTTGATAATAAAGTTTTTTGAATCTCTCCTACAATTTCTATTTCTTTTTGCATTCTATTTTTATCTATAAGTTCTTTAGCCATTCGTGCATTTCTGATGGCAAGTGCTGCTGGTGTTGCAAGAGTTTCCAAAAGTTTTCTATCGCTTTCTTCAAAAAGTTTATTTGTTGTTTTTTTATTTAGACAATGAATCACACCGATGCATTCATTTGCAGCAATTAGTGGAGCGCATAATACAGAATATGTTGTAAAGTTAGTTTTGTTGTCTAAATCAAAATAAAATTCAGCAATTTCTCTTACATCTTTTCTAACATCTCCAACCCTAATACATTTTTTTTGCAAAACAGCTTTTCCCATTACTCCTTGCGTCAAAGGAATTTCATAATCTTCAAGGTAAGCTTGGTGTTTAGATTGAATGCACTGAAAAACTTGTTTTTTTTCTTCAATTAAAAATATGTTTGCAGCTTGCGCATTTATTCTTTTTATTATTACCTCTAAAGAATTTTGTAAAGTTTCGTTAAGATCAAGAGAGGTTGCAAACTCCTGATTCATTTGAGTGATTATCTGTAAATCCTTAATACGCGAATCTTCTTTAATTGGCTCAGGTTTTTTCGATTTAAAAAACATATTTTATATTTTGCATTTTACATCTTTTTTGATAATTTTAACAATAATGGAAATTATAATATACGCGCCTAATTTTTATTTACACATTCAAGATGCGGTAGTGTTTATACAATACTGTATAGATGGAGTTCTTGAAATTGCATCTCATATAAAAATATAATTTGTGCTTTACACGCTAGCTTTTGTATTGGGTAGTATTTGGGGAAGTTTTTGTAATGTTTGCATTTATCGTCTTCCTCTAGAAAAAAATATCATAAAGGGTAGATCTTTTTGCACATCATGTGAAAAGCAAATTAATTGGTATGATAATATCCCTCTTTTATCTTTTATATTCTTAAAAGGAAAATGCAGATGTGGTAAATCTAGAATAAGTTTACAATACTTTATAGTAGAATTGATTTCTGCAATAAGTTTTGTTTTAATTTATTATTTCTATGGAGTTTCAATCACAACTTTATTATTAATAATATTAACTATTTTTTTTATAATAATTTTTTTTATTGATATAAAGCATTATATTATTCCAAATGAACTAACATTTCCTTTAATGTTTATTGGTTTTGTAAAATCTTTTGATCCTAATTTAAATCAATCTTTATTTCCAAACTATATTAATTCTTTAATAGGAGGATTGTTTGGTTATTCAATAATTTGGTTAATTATTTTTTTCTACAAAAATTTAAGAAAGAAAGAAGGCATGGGACTTGGTGATGCAAAATTAATTGCTGTTGTCGGCTTTTGGTTTGGATGGTTTAGCATCCCTTTTACAATTTTTATTTCATCGTTTGTTGCGCTCATTTTTTCTGTTCCATCCCTTTTAAAAAAAACTAGAAATATGTCTACGCAAATTCCTTTTGGACCTTTTATTATAATAGGTTGTCTTATCTACGTTTATTTTGCAAATTATATTAAAAACTTCTTTTTATATTAGATAAAATTTTTTTTTAAATTTTTTAAAACAAATTAGATTTTTTTTGATATAAAAAAACTTCAATTTAAAAATTTTTTTTAATTAAAAATATGAAAAGAGCTATTCTTAAAGTAATTTTTATTTTCTTTTTTTTGACGGGAAATTTATATTCATCCCAAATTACATATGAAGAAATTTTAGATAATCCATCAGACCTTCAATTAAATTTAAATTATGCAAAGCAGCAACAAAATTCGGGCAATCTTAAACTGACAATAGCAACTTTAGAAAGATTAAGTATGCTTTATCCAGAGAACTTAGATATTAAGTTATATTTATTATCCATTTTGATTGAAATGGATTCATCTGTAAAAGTTGATCTCATGGTAAGGACTTTGATGAATGATCCTAATACTACGAGTGAAACAAAAAAAGTAATCGCCGGGTTATTATCAAGTACAAAAAAGGAAAAAAAAGAAAAACAAAAAAGTAAATGGTTTGCTTATTTAGATTTAAAATATTTACATACAGAGGAAGATAATATTAGTGGAATAACAAAGTCAAAAAAAAATTTACAAGAAAACAATTTATTACCATACCCACAAATTGATAATAGATTAGTTGTAGAGTATGACAAAACTTATACAAAAGCAGCTGCCTTAACACTAGGAAAAAACATTAATGATACTTCATCAATGTTTTTAAATTTTGGTTTGGACTCAACTAGAATGAATAAAAAGATGAAGGGTGACAGCGATGTTATATCATCTTCAATAAGTTATTTTAAAATATTGGGAAATCATTATCTATCACCATATTTTTATTGGAGTCATCCAGATTATAGAAAACAAGAAGATTATAATTCAAAAGGTATAGGAATAAACAATACTTTTATTATCAATGAAAAAAATAATATTAATTACAGTCTAGGCTTTGCGAACACTTCCTATGATAATAACCTAATCTTTAGCACAGCGAATGAGAATAATAGCGACGTATATTCAAGTTTTCTTAGATACAATTATAATGTTACAAATAAAACTCAATTAGGTGCAAAAATTATTTTAAATAGAACTGAGACTTTAAAAGAATTTGATAGCTTTGACTCAAATGGTTTTAGTATTTTATATTCACAAATATTACCATTTGGAACTTTGAAATTTAAAAATACATATCTTCAAAATAATTATGATGATAAAGAAACGTTTATAAGTACATCCATAACAAGAAATGATGAAAGTTTAGTTACATCAATATCATTTGAAGGACAAATAAATCAAATCCTTCCAGCTTTGAAAACGCTCAATAAAGATAATAGTATTTTTTATTCTTTTAATTTAAAACAGTCTGATGTAAGTTCAAATATACCAAACCATGACATTTTAAGAAATTTTGTTACTTTTGGACTAACTAAAAGGATTAATTTAAATGTACAGTAAAAAAATAATTATTTTATTAATTTTTGTATTGTTGCCAAATTTTGCAAATGCGAATACATCAAAATTTATTGGTGTTGTAGGTGCAGCTATTGGAGAGATTAAAAATCAAAATAATGAAAGCTTGGTTGATGGATCAAAAATATTTTTTGGAGATACGATTATCTCAAAAGAAAAGTCAAATGCACAAATACTATTTCTTGACCAGACAGTTTTAACACTTGGTGAGGATACAGAAGTAACTATAGATGAATTTATATATGATCCTAAAAGTCACGAAGGATCTTTCATTTCTAATGTTAAGTCTGGCACTGTTAAATTTATAACTGGACAAATAAGTAAACAAAATCCTGACAATTTAGAAGTAAAAGTTCCGTCAGGTGTATTAGGTGCTCGTGGTACAGAATTTATTGTTCTATCGGAAAATGAAAATAAAAGTACAGTTGTATTATTGGGGCCAGGACCAGAAAATACTTTGGGAATGATACCTGGAAATCTAATACTTTCCGATGGGATAAACTCTATAAATATTACTAATCCTGGATATGAAGCAATGGTAACAAATTAAATGAAAAAAATACTATTTATATTCAAAACAATTTTTATAATTGAGTTAATGATTTCTTTTGGATTTGCCGAAATTTCAACTCCTACACCTACAACTGCTCTTAATAAAATTGCGAGTTCTATGAGCCATTCAGCACAAAATGATCAACAAAATATTTTGGAAATAACTAATGCCACATCAAATTTACTAAATAGCTCTGAACTTACTGCAGGAATACAAGAGTCAGCTGAAAAATATGGATTAACAATTGACTCAGAAGCAGCAGCTATTTTGGCAGGTATCGATACGTCTAGCAGTGAATCTATAGCTAAGGCACTTGCATCAATGGATGCTAATATAGGCTGGCTGGATGATGATTACGTTCAAACAATTGATCAGGATACAATTATTTATGATTCAGAGTTTCAAACTTTAACTAAAGTAACTGGGGGAGATTTAGAATATTCTTCTAGTAATGACGTATTTGACCCAAATGTAGCACAACAAGTAAGAGCTCAAACTTATGTAAATTTTAAAAAGAGAACCATATTTGCTGTCGTAGATACAAAAGTAACTAGAACAGGTACTACAGATGAAATTGAAATAGGTTGGAATACAGGAACTGCTTCATTTAGTTCATTACCTATCGTAGCTACAGCAGATCAACGCCTTAGAAAGGATGGATTTTCTCACGATGTTCCTTTTGGAACCAACATTGATGCTTCAAGTACATTTAGTACTATGAAAAAAAGTACAACACAGCTTCAGGATGCTTGTGCTGTTTCAACTTGTGGGGAAGGAGATTATTGGACTGTTAAACAAAATTTTATTGAGGAATTTAATAACGATACATCGGATACTAGTTCAGTGGGCTCAGTATACTTTTATGGTAAATTTACAACTGCATCAGAAGGATCTGAAGGGACTGGAATTTTAGTTTTAGAAGGTGGTCATACAGCAGACGGTGCTAACGAACAAACATTTGTAGAGTCTATTGAGAGATATGAAGCAACTGCTACCTTGATTGGAAAAGCTGCGGAATAGTAATCTATTACAGTATATTAAATATGCTTTTATTTTTTTGTATATCTGTATCAGCATTTAACTTTTTTATAATTGTCTATGCTTATTCACTAAATTTTTTTCCAAAAAAATGGAGAAAGAAAGTTAATCAAGATACTTTGGTTGGATTAGCACTGATATTTGTAACTATGACTACAATGTTTGCGTGGATTATTTATTTTTATTTTAAAATATTTAATTAGAAACCGCTTTCTCTCCAACTACCTCTGTTTGCTTCAACCTCTCCTGCTGCGGCTAAAACTGAATAAAGTGTCTCAGCATCTTCTTTAGGTCCCGCAACGTTGGCAAATAATTTATCTCCAAATATTACGAGCTCTGATAAAATACCTTCTCTTACAAATTGACAATTTTTTCCGTTTGCAGCACCACCTCTAGTTAAAAGGTGTGAATTATTTGCTCCACATTCATCATCTACAACACAGATGATAGCATTACCAATATTGCACGGGTTAGCTCCTTGAGGTGGTTCGTAGATTGGAAAATAAACTTGGCCTTTAAATAAAGTTGGTGAAGCTGATAATTTTCTAAATGTATTTGTGCTACCTTCGTTAGGTCCCTTATCATCCGGTGTATCTAAATGTACTACCCATGCTTGCTGTCCTGTTGTCGGTCCATCATCGCAACTGATGTTACCAGTTGTGTTTTTACAGATGACAGCATCGTCAACACTTGGAGCATTATCGGCACCTGTATGTGCATCAAATAAAAACGTATCTTCAGTTTCTCTTGGTATGTGTACACTGTTTAAATGTTTAAAATAAGGATAATGTGGATCCTTAATACCATACAAAATATTATCCATTTTTTTCGAGCCACCACCTATATCATTAAAGTTTCCAGTACCGCCAAATAACCAAAATTCTCTCGTTGTTTGTCCAATCCCTGCATCCATTGAAAAATAACTGTACCTTTTATTTTCTGTATCAGCATTTAATCTAAATAAAGTAGTTTGATCAAAAAGATCTGCATCATTTTTAGTAGAGCTTGTTAAATTTATTTTTGTTATCTTTCCTTCAAGGTCATTGAAGTAAACCATTGCGCCTCTCCAAGGAATGTTAAATGCTGTGTCTGGTGTTATAACTACGGCTGAAGAAGGTAAAGAGTTACCAATATCACTTCCATTTGGAGTGGTCGCCCCAGCAATAGAGGTTGCTGGTTTTGTAACCACGGTTGTAGTTGTTTCTACTTTTTCTCCGTCGTCATTTGTAGTTGAAGTTGTTACTTCTTCTGTTACAGCTGCATTAGTTTCAACTGTATCAATGATTGTTATTGGACCTCCATTAGATGTACTTCCAAAAATAGTACCAGGTTCAATACCACTTTCATCATCTCTATCTAAATTTACTATAAATACTGCTGATCCAGCACATAAATTTGTAGCACCCATACCTGCTCCCATTACTGCAACATATTTATCATTTTTCGAGTCGCTTCTGTTACCAATTTCTTCTGAAGGAATTCTAAATATTCTTGGAGCTGACCAAGTTTCCCCTAACTGACTATAATCATATTGCTCTGGAATATCGGCAGCTGCGGTACATGATGTTGCAACAGTAAATTGGTTTGTAGCTGCGGTCTCAAGTGGACTACCACCTGCATTATAAGTCTTCTCAGTTGGAAATTCTATTACTAAGTTGTCATTTACATATGATGCGCTTGTAAAATCTATTGTCACTAAAGTTCCAGCAACTCTTTCGGTAACTTTTAATGATGACTTGGGCACAGTTCCATCAGCATTTGCTTTAGGTTTTAAATCAGGAAATCTAAACTTTGTACCTTGAAAGCATGAGGCTGTTCCTAGTGCATCAGAATGAAATAAATTTGTTGTAGTTGCAACTTCATTGGTTTGACAAACTGCTATAGCATCTTGATTAGCACAATCTTGTATAAGATCAGGATCGTCTGAACTATCACAGTAAGATGCATGATCTGGATCAAGCGAGTCATCACCTCCATCTGCCGTAAAGGCTGTATCTAAATTTTCACCCGCTCTTTTTGCTTCTAAAGAATCTTGAATACTGACCGAACCAGATGAATAAGGGTATGTAGTAATTTGACCTTCATGATCAGCCATATAAACAGTACTATTAATCGCATCATTAAAGACACTAAACATATGTATAGGTCCTAAATTATCTTTTAAAATAGGATTGGTTACATCTAAAACAGAAAACCCTGCTCCACCTCTTCCATATGGAACAAATAAAATAGTATGCCAACTTTTTTGATCCTCTAGTTCTCCCTCTTCATTAATTCCTTTAATAAAAACATCATGAACTACTGGAGAGCCATCCACACCAAAAATTGCATTCGTTCCACCTTTAGAACCATCAATTTTTCCACTAAGATCTGGATTAATTATTGAAGGAAGTAATCCAGCAATGAACGGCGGAATAAAACCCCACTCCTCTGCACCGGTTTCAGCATTAATAGCATGGAGTATTCCACTATTAGCACCTGCATAAATTACGTTTCTTCTTGTGGCATGTTGTTGTTGAAAACCTTGATAGTTATTAGTTGCTCTAAAATAAGCTTCTTCGTTTGCACCAGTAAACTGTGTGCTTGCATCAGGTGGACCCACTTCTATTAATTGTGAATGATAAATATCTCCAAGAACATGGTCTCTTACTTCTGTAACATTACAATCCCCGTTATAATCAAAATAATCAGTTCCTTTCATGAAATTTATTAAACCTAGAAGATCATCAGAAGTTCCATCATCACCTACATATCCTCTTGTTGCACAGTATGATGTTGCATTGTGGTAGTCAGTAATATTGTAACCAAATAATTCAAATAATTCAGTTATATCATCCGAATTGTCAGTTTTAAAATTATCCCAATTACCAATGTAAGGTGATCCAGGTATTGCACTCCATAAATTTCTTGTATCAGCAGCGTCTGCTATTGAGGCTTGTTTCTTGATTTCAACCGATGCATCCCAATTTCCAGGAGCGTCTATATCGTGAATAACAGTTCCATCTGCATTTAAAGTTTTTCTTAATATTGTTCCTTGCCATTCTCCAAATTGTTCATAAGCAAATTGTGCTTGATATAAAGAACCCCCTTCTTGAACAGTTGCTGTAATTGATGGAGCAGTAAATGATAATCGTTCAGCAAGTATCTGCCTAATTTTTGCAGTTAATTGAGTTTTTAATGACTCCGGTGTATCAGCAACTATTGTTGGTTCACAATCAGGGCTATTGGCATCACCACCTGGACATGATCCTGCAACAGCCATAGCATCGAAAATATCCATACCACGAGTATTAATTCCACCTCCATAAGCAACAAATAAAGTTTTAATTGGATTTTCTTTGTCCCTTAATGCTTCAATTCTAGGAATAGCGGAAGTATTATTTCTCATCATTCCGTCACCAATTACAATTACATAATTTAATTGGCACTCTGAGTCTTCATCGTATGCTTCAAAATCGTTCAAAAAGTAATCATGAGCCATGATGGAATAAGCGTTGGCATCAGTGCCCCAAGCCAAACCTTGAGGAATAAGATTGTCTAGAATTCTTGTATAACCTTCTGCGCTTATTCCTACATTTAAACATGAGTCTCTATTACATTGTATTGATTGACCATTTGGATGAGAACCATTCCAACCACCATAATATGTACAACCATCACGAAAATGACACCATCTTCCACCTCTAGCTCCTGTTCTTGGACCTCCAGTTTCTCCTGCATTCCAGTGTCCATAACCAAAATGAGCTCCACTGGTTAATGTTGTGTCACTTATAATTGCACTCATTGCTTTTTTAACACCAACCCATCTAGATACATTTCCACCCCCCATTTGTAGTAACCAAGCGGTGTCTCTATTGTCTGCAGTAAATAAATTTTCATTGAAAACATCTATGGTACCTCTTGTTGTTCCAACTAAAATTCTATCTGATGTTACATGAATACCAATTGGTTGATTAAATCTAACATTGTTAGCTGAAAGAGCTCCGGCAGCTTCAATATTTGCTCCATTATCTCGTCTTCCTCTGCCTGCTCTTGCTAATATTGTATACGTTGTATTTGTATCAAGCCGAACTTTTTGAATTACATGTCTTCTTGATGAAGTTATATATAAAATATTATCATCATCAGGAGAAACATCGATACCTATTACATCTGCTAATTGTGTATCTAAATTTCCACGATTTACTCTAGTATAAAGTCTAGTGACCGCATTGTTGGTAATTCGATAAGCTTCACCATTTCTTTCCATGGTATACCCATATATATGAACTCGACCTAAATATAACATTGAGGCATCACTGTTGACTGCAATTCTCCAAGTAAGCCTACCAAGACGTGCAAATGAATTATTAAGATTACCTGTAAAAGTCTGTACACCGCTACTCGTGCCTGTATTTAAATTGAATGATACAAATGCTGAAGAATTGCCCACTCTACCAGTAACGAACAAAAAGTGTTCGTCTCCTATTTGTTGATAATCCAATCCTTGGATTGTCAGTCCAAGTTCCAAGTACATCTTGCAATCCTTTCCATCCTCAGAATATCCAACAATTGCTTGATCGTCTCTTAATTGACGATCATTAGATCTGAAAAAAAATATATCTGTATTTGCAATTACTCCATTATCGGTAGTTAATTCTTCTGCAAATCTTATATCAGCAGTGTGCCGTGCAACTGTATTTTTAGTTATGGCTCCACCATAACCCATTCCTGTAGATGATAGTTCGCATGAATCGGATGCATTACCAGTGTATCTTCCAACATTATCGTTAAATTCCCTGTCTCTACTTCCGTCGGCTTTAAATTTTACTACTCCATTATTTCTAAACTGTGATGCAAGTATATCTCCATTTGAATCGAAAATTGCATTTGGAACATACTGAATAGCATCTCTATTGCTCATTCTTCGTCTCATACTTGCAGAACTATCAATTAAAATTAAAATATTTGCAGGAACATCACCCTCTCCTGAACCAGGAGGAACTGGTTTTGCATTTACTTTTGCTACATGAGCAATTTCTAATATTATAAATATAAATAAAAAATATTTTGCAAAAATTTTCATAACTTAATTGACTGCTAAAATAACTTCCTCTCCTACTGTAAAATCTATCAATTCCTCAGTTGAAATATCAAGGGTTTCGATCGTTCCATTAAAATCTTTATTTTTCGCATAAAGTATTTTGTCTTGACCAACACTAATATCTTTATAGCCAAACCAATTTTTATTTTTAACATCTTGACTTAAATTACCATAAGTATTTTTAGCAAATTCATATATTTCGTTTTCTTTTACACCAACATCCATTGTTTCTACCCGAATGCCAACAACTTTTGATTTGTAAACAAAAACGTTTATGTAAGTATTTTCTAAATTACTTTTGGGACAATAATCGGCTGTGTAACCTACGTACTGAACGGTAGCCCACTCATCAAAGTCTTCCTCTGAATATCCATCAATAATGAAAAAAGTATTTTGTGCTTTTGAAACAGAAGTGCCTGTTAATTTGAGTGCATCACATGCAAAAGAGTTGCTAGTGAATAAAATTAAAACAAATATCATGAGATAATTTTTATTCATAAATGTATTATAAAAATTTGGAGAAATTTTTAAAGTGAACTTTTTAAGAAATGTATCTATTTTGGGCATATTAATTTGACAATACAACTACAGTTTCCAATGCAACCAATATATCTGGATCTTCTCCATCGATTGCTGCCCAACCTTCTGCTGAAAAACCTTCACCAATTGTATCAGAGTTTTTTGACTCACTTTTTGGCATCATGTAACCACAACCATAAATCTTATAGGCTGTTCCTGATGTCTGTGTGTTTGTGGTTGTTTTTTTTATACTCGATCCAGCACCTCTAAAATTGGCCGATCCAATGTTTACAATAAAGTACTCATACCTAAATCTATCCATATGGGCTTTCTCTTTATTAATCGTTTCACTATCTGCTAACGTATCAAGCTGGACGTCAGCAAATACTGCTTGAATTAATGATCCAAAGTTTTTATTTATTTGGTGATGTGCAACTAAAAATCCAGCTCTATTTATATTTCTAAAACTTTCATAACACGGCGTAATTTGAGGTCCTGAAAGGTTTGAGGGAAGATCTCTTTTATCAACATATCTTGACAAGCCTTGTTGTTGATTTGCAAGCATTTGGTCAGTCATTAAATCCCAATCTGCGCTTTCATCATCATCTAGTCCTACAGGTTTTTCTGTAATTACCGTTTCTACAACAACCCAAGGTCCCATCATCTGATTTATAATAAATTTTTCTCCCTCAAGTAAAGCTGTTTCAGCTACATAAAACGTTTGTTGGTATTCATCACTTGAATTATTACTTTGGTGATCTGTTGATGATATAACTATAAGTGATCCTCCCATTAACGACATAACAAGTAAAAGTAATAGAGAGAGAACTAACGCAAATCCTTTTTCATTTTTACGTTTCATAATTATATTCCACCTCCAATATTCCTGGTGTGAATAGTAACTACAACAGAGTCTCTTAATTTAGTATCTTCGAAATTGTGTCCTCTATCTCCTAGACCTTTTACATAACGTGGTTTATCTGCTGTTGCCTTAAATCTATAAAAATTACCTTTAGATCTAAAAGTTATTCTTAAATCAACAGCTCTTATTTTATAAAGATTGTCCCTTGCAACTGTATCTTCTCCGGGACTTGGAAGTGGAGCGAGTACTCTACCTTCAGCATCAAGTGGAATAAACTCCATATCAACTATGTGATCACGAATTTTTTGTCCGATATAGCATTCTGGACAATCGTCTACCCAAATTCCAGATTCCGTTCCCATTGGTTGTAGCCAACTTCGAACTGATTTATAAGCAGCGTATCTTGATCCAGCATTATCAGTAAGTGGCGCCGCATAATATGTAATCTTATATCTTTTGTAAGGCTGAGTTTCATCGTTTTGATTAAAGTCATCGTAAACTATGTGTATCCTGTCACAACATTTGCTTCCTGTATCAGGGTGATTTTGTTCAGATATTCTTGAGTAAGTACCTCCTAAAGAACCTAAAGCATTTTCACCTTTCTCAATAATAAGAGGATCATGACTTTCTAAAATTGATGTGTTGCCACCTACAAATTCCAAATAACTTCTGTTAGGAAAATTAAGAGTGTTTGTGCCTAAAATATATTTAAAGCCTGCCATTCTTATGTCTCTCATCATCATTTCTATGATATCTCTTCCTGATCGACTAATTTTAGCTCTCTCTGTCACTTGACCGTAACTATTATTCACAACTGTATATGTTGTGTAAATTGCACCCATCATTATTGAGGAAATAACAACTCCTATGAGCATCTCTATAAGAGTTAAACCTGCGATATTTTTTAATTTATTTTTTTTCATTTTCTTGTGTTATAATCTGCTTGAAAATATAAAAATTTTCTTTTCCTGCCGTCATTCATATTTACTTGAATTCTTCCTACGTACATTCCATTGTCATTGATTGCAGCATCTGAATAAGTTGGACAACTATCGTTCCATCTGCAAATTTTATACATCTTCATTTTTTTTATATCTTTCTCCCCTCTACACTTTAAATAACGACTTTCTCCGAATACTTGTCTCCATTTTTCTTCCTTATTTGACGGACCATCTTTGAACTGTGTCCCATATATACTTGTTGGGGGACTAAAATCTTTACCTTGATTTCCTGCATCAGGATCTGTGTCACCACCAGCAACAGCAGTTATTGTTCCAGATGATCCACATGCTCCTGAAAAAAATTCTGCCTGAGCTAAATGATCTGAAAATTTTCTTGCACTTTCCTTGGCTTCTTCATTAACAGTTACTGTTCCATCAATGCTTATAACTACTTTATCTACCATTGAATCTATACCGTAGATACTATCTCTATGTCCAATAACATCTTCAGCCATCATGCTTACCAAATAATTTGCTTTAGTTCTCTCACCAGAATTATCAATTGATTGTACGGAATAATTAACCATTTGAAGTATAGCTATAAAACCAATTCCAACAATTGCTGTTGAAACTAGACCTTCTAAAATTGTTAAACCTAAAATGTTTTTCAATTTAGTCATATTAATTTTGCAAAATCCATTCTAACTGAGTACCGCTCCATTTATCCATAGTTATTTCTCCAAATCTAGTCCAGTCTATAGAATACATTGTAGAATCACCTTTGTCATTTGGTTCTCCACTAACACTGAGTAAACATCTAGAATTTGTTGCTGTTCTCTTACAAACGAATAAGCTTTCATCTACAACTGCGCTATCTCCTGTTCCGCTAAGCAAATCACCAGCACCACTAAACCATCTGGCATTTTTTGAAAAACATACCCCTGCATTAGTGGACAAATTTGTAGTAATACTATCAAATGTTACTGTCTGAACTTCAATTACTGTATCTTCAGAGCCGTCTACGTCCCAGTAATCATCATTGTCGATATTACATCTCGAAGCTGAAGATGTATTCCATTCACTATCACCATTATTTATCTTTGTAGTCAATGTATCTGTTTTCATACCTTTTGTTGTAAAAACTACATTATCATCATTTACTTCAATTAACACCTGTACAAAAGCAAATTGACCTCTCTGAACTTGTGCATTAATAGCCTCGAATAACTTTTTTGCTCTTAGAACATCAGTCCTTACATCTCTACTCTGTTTCCAATTTGAAAAACTGGGATATGCTGCAGCAGATATTACTCCTATAATTGCAAGAACAACAATTAGCTCGAGTAAATTAAAACCCTTAATGTTCTTTTCCGGCACCAGCATCAATTTTCCCAGCTTTGACAAGTTCTTCTAATGATTTCTGCATTGTGATCATTCCTTCTTTTACAGCAGTTTGCATGATGCTTGGGATCTGATGAATTTTAGATTCTCGGATTAAGTTTTGAATAGGAGCAGTACACTTCATCACTTCAAAAGCACCACATCGACCTTGACCGTCTTTGGTTTTAAGTAATCTTTGAGTAACAACCATTTTTAAAGATGTTGAAATTTGTGCACGTATCTGAGCTTGTTGTTCAGGAGGAAAAACGTCGATAATTCTGTTAATTGTACTTGGAGCACCGCTAGTGTGTAATGTTCCAAAAACCAGGTGGCCAGTTTCTGCAGCTGTTAATGCAAGCGAAACAGTTTCTAAATCTCGCATCTCACCAACAAGTATAACATCTGGATCTTCTCGTAATGCAGCTTTTAAAGCGCTTGCAAAACTTTGTGTTTGTTTTCCAACTTCTCTGTGGGATACGATGCTCTTTAAATCTTTATGAATAAACTCTACTGGATCTTCAACTGTAATGATATTTGAAGTTCTAGTTTTATTAATTTCGTTTACTATTGCAGCAAGTGTTGTAGATTTTCCTGAGCCAGTTGGCCCAGTAACTAAAACTAATCCTTTGTGCATATCTATAATATCATACAGCACTGAAGGTAAATCAAACTGATCCATGCTTGGTATTACACTTTCTACTCTTCTTAGAACTGCAGCTGGACCATGAATTGTTTTATAAAAATTAGCTCTAAATCTTAAACCTGCAAGCGTCACGGATGAGTCTAGCTCATGTGTATCTTGAAATCTCTTCATCTCTATTTCATTGCAATTTGTGGAGATTAGATCTTGTAAATCTTGTTTTTTTACAACTACTTCTTGGACCTTGTGTATTTCACCTGTTTGTCTGTAAGCTAGTGGCCAGCCACTTCTAATATGGAAATCAGATATTTTTTTATTATTTTTTGCTAATTCTTCTAATTTTTCAAACATACTATTTTTTATATATAATTTTTATCAAAAACAACACTATACTATTTTAAAATACAGCAAAAACACTAAAATGCCCAATATGGTTAATTCATTTAGTCTTTAAATTATTTCTTTTCTTTAAATACTAAACAAACACCATTATTGCAGTATCTTTTTCCTGTAGGTTTGGGACCATCATCAAAAATATGTCCGTGGTGTCCACCGCAATTTTTACAGTGATATTCAGTTCTTGGATATCCTAAATGGTGATCAGTTTTTGTTTCAAAAACATTTGGTAATGATTGAAAAAATGAAGGCCAACCTGAACCACTTTCATACTTTGTATCTGAGTCAAAAAGTTTGATATCACAGTTTATACAATAATAACTTCCCTCACGTTTTTCATGATTTAACTCACTTGATCCTGGCATTTCTGTTCCTTCTTCAAATAAAATTAATTTTTGTTCAGAAGTTAATTTTTTATTCATGCATTTTTTTTATTTGAAAGGGTTATACCAGCAACAATAAATATTGCTCCTAGAATATGATAGTACATAAACTTTTCGTTAAAAATTATCATTGCCATTATTGCTCCAAAAATTGGCATTAGATGTAAAAAAACTCCAGCCCTATTCGCGCCAATTATGGATATTCCTTTTATCCAAAAAATAAATGAGGCAAGTCCTGGAAAAAAAACCACATAGGTTAAAGTTAATATAAAAGGCATTCCTAATACAATTACATTACCTAAATACATCTCAATAAAATATATTGGCGTAAGAAATATTAATCCCGTGATGATAACTACTTCTAACAAAGCAAATTGAGATATTTCATATTTTTTACTTTTTAATAATGCTGAGTAAACGGCCCAAGAAAACATTGCAACCACCATAGATAAATCACCCTTGTTAAAGTCTAAATTTTTAATTATTTGTAAATCTGCTTTTGTAATTATAAAAATAACTCCTGTTAGTGAAAAAACTACTCCTATAATTTGAAAAATATTCGTTTTTTCAATATTTAAAATAGATGAAATAAAAATAATCCACACAGGTATAGTTGAAATCATTAATATACCGCTAATTACCTGAGTATAATATAATGAATAGTAAACGATAGAATTAAATATTGTAATACTAGTAACGCCAAGAATTGTAAAAAAAATTATATTATCAAAAATATACTTTTTCTTTTCAATTAATTCTTTTAATGTGAATGGTAAAAGTATTAGTCCTGCAAAAAACCATCGATAAAAATTCAATGAAAATGGGGGTATTTGGTATGTGCTTGCTGCTTTTCCTACAATGAAATTTCCAGACCAAAATATCGTGGTTAAAATTAGAATTAAATAAGCAAAATTATTTTTATTACTCACAAAATTAAGTAAACCTTAAAGAGCTATATGGCTGAAGGTCTAAATTAGTTTTTTCATTAGAAACCATTTTAGATATTATTTTTCCTGAAATCGCGCCTAAAGTCCATCCTAAATGATGATGTCCAAAAGAATAAAAAACATTTTTATAATTTTTTGAGCTACCAATTACTGGTAAAAAATCTGGAAGAGTAGGTCTAAATCCTAACCACTCATCATCATGTTCAGGCAAACCATCGAGCATATACTTTGCATTATTTACAAGATTTTTTATTCTTGATTTTGATAATGGATTTTTTAAACCACCGAATTCTACTGTGCCTACAACTCTTAAACCTTGTTCCATTGGAGTAATTCCAAAACCTCTATTTGCAAAAACTACGGGTCTTGATAATAAATGCTCAAACCCTTTAAAGTGAATGTGATAACCTCTTTCAGTATCTAAAGGTATTTTTTCATCGAGTTTGTCTGTTAGCCTTTTTGAAAAGGCACCACAAGCAATTACAATTTTATCAAAAATAAATCTTTGGGCTTCGCTATGTAAAATTGGAGCTTCGTTATCAAAATTAATATCTTTAATATTTATTTTTATAAATTTTCCTCCCTTCTTAACAAAGTGATTAAAAAGTTTTAAAAGTATTTTTTTTGGATTTTTTGCATGTCTTGCTTGAGCATAAAATACCCCACCATGATAAAAAGGTTTAATATTTGGTTCTAAATCATGTATTTCTTTTGGGGACAAAATTTTTTGATCTATTCCAAGCTCGTCCCTTATTTTAATCTCTAGCTCTCTACTTGATAAATCTTGATCATTCCAAATATACATAATACCTTTTTTTTCAATTAGATCGGACATATCAACATCATCAAAAAGTTCATCATAAGCTGGAATTGCTAAATCGAGAATTTGATGCATATATTTTGCTGTATGCATCATTTTTTTCTTAGAACAATTTAAAATAAATTTTAAAAACCAAGGTATCATCCTTGGAACATAATTCCATTTAAGAGCAAGTGGACCCGTTGAACTCATAAGCATAGCTGGTACATCTGCAAGAATGTCCGTTCTATTTAATTGTAAAGATGCGTATGGTGAAAAATGGCCTGCATTTCCATAAGATGCTGAAACTGCAGCAGGATCATCTTTATCAAAAATTGTTACATCGTGCCCTTTTTTTTGAAGAAATAGAGCATTGCAAACACCCTGTATTCCAGCTCCGACAATTCCAATTTTAAATTTTTTTTTATTCATAGCAGTTATTAAAACAAATAAAGCATCTGCCTTTATGTTTCCATAAACAACTTAAGCACATACAATTTATAATTGAATTTTTTTAATTTTTATTTTATTTAAGAATGCTAAATGGATCTCTAATGCAGTCAATTCCATCTAAAGTTTCAAAAAAAATCTCACTAAGACTTGAACTATGGAATGTTTGACATTCTCTTTGTTTTTCTGTCAAAAGAATAGGTTCTTCATTATATATTTTAGTAAAAGACATTGCATACTCTCCTGGAGTTGAGCCAGTTATATGTTTAAAACCATAAGATGCAGCAAAAGAATTGCTTGCTTGAATTATGCTGCCTGATTTAGCCATTGTATATGTTGGACCCATAAATGAGGTTGATTGAGCACAACCATTTAAGATTGCAAGTATTGATATTAATAAAAATATTTTTTTCATCTCTCCCTGAAATGACTTTATATAATTTCTGATTAAATCAAAATAAATAAACTTCTTAAAGCTAATTTATAACCATTTTAGGCTTTTTTTTGGTTAATTTTTAAAATAAAAAATTTAACTTATTACTTGCTTACTATATATATTTGCACTCATCACTATACTCAAACCAATCATAGTTGCCAGCATAGATGATCCACCATATGACATAATAGGAAGTGGAGAACCAACAATTGGTAGTAACCCTAAAACCATACTCATATTGACAGCAATATAAATAAATATTGCTGCTGCAAAACTAAAGCAATAAAGTTTTGCAAAGTAACTTCTTGTATATGAACCTACTCTTAAAATTCTAAAAATCATAATTGCATATAATACTAAAAGAAATACAGAGCCGGTAAACCCATGCTCTTCAGAAAATAACGTAAAAATAAAATCAGTATGTTTTTCTGGCAAAAAATCTAAATAACTTTGTGTTCCTTTTAAAAAACCTTTTCCTGTTAAACCTCCAGATCCTATAGCAATTTTTGATTGAATAATTTGATATCCTGCACCAAGTGGGTCTTTATCTGGATTAAAGAAAGTTAATATTCTTAATTTTTGATATGGTTGTAAAAAAGCAATTACAAAAGGCGTTGAAATAAGAAAAATTATGGAAGAGTAAAAAAAATATTTTATGTTAAGTCCTGCAAGCCACAAAACAACTAGACCACTTAAAGCAATTAGAATTGAAGTTCCTAAGTCAGGTTGAGATACAACTAACACTATTGGAAGAATTAATATTGCTATTGGTAACAATAAATTTTTAAAACTATTTACATCACTTACGTTGGTCCTATGATAATATTTCGCAAAACATACAATAATTGCAATTTTCATTAACTCAGATGGCTGCAAGTTTATAAAATATAAACTAATCCAACGTTGGGAGCCAGATGCTGTTACTCCATAAAACGAGGCCCATATTAAAAACCCTAAAACAATAATATAAAATAAATACCCAGTAGAGTGCCAAAATTTAATATTTAGAAAAGATAAAACTATCATCATTGCAAAAAAAACTAAAAATCTAACGATATGACTTTTGCTATGGTATAATAATTCTCCTCCATCAGTTGAATACATTGAGTAGCAACTAATTATTCCAATGATAAAAACACAAAATAATAATGTAAAATCGAAAGATCTTAGTTTTTGAAAAAACGTTAATTGATTTGTTATTGTTCTTGCTTGAAACATCTATGAAATTGTTAAGTTTTGTTTAATAATTTTTTCTCTTTCCTCATGACGATCAATTATTAATTTAAATAATTTTTTTGCCATAGGTGCTGCTGTAGTACTTCCAGATCCACCATGTTCAATAATAATACTAAGAGCGTAGCGTGGATTTTTGTAAGGTCCAAAAGCAACATATAGAGCATGGTCTCTTTCTTCATAAGGTACATCTTTCGCTTTTAATTCTAATTCTCTATGTCTCTCAGTAATTCTTTTAACCTGTGCTGTTCCAGTTTTTCCAGCAAACTGATATTTTTTATCATCAATTCTTGAGCCAAATGAAGTTCCCAGTACCTCATTGGTTGAACCCCACATTGCTTCTAATACAAATTTAATATTTTCAGGATTTCTATAAAGAGGAGTATGTTCTTTTTGGTCAGTTTTTAAAAAATTTCTCGCATTAATTATTGGGGTGGTTTTTTGATTTTCTTTTTCTTCTTTTTTAATAGCCTGTTGAAGCATTTTGTTTTTTATTTGTTCTGCAGTATCTTGACCTTTTTCAACTCTAATTCTTGGGTAAATTTTATAGCCTCCATTCGCTAATTGAGCGGTCATCAAACATAGTTGTAATGGAGTAGTTTGAATGTATCCCTGACCAATACCTGTAATTAAAGTTTCTCCCAAAACCCACCCAAAACCAAGGTTTTCTTTTTTCCATTTAGTGCTCGGTACTAGACCGTCTTTTTCATCAATAAATGTTTTTCCTAGAACTTTTTCGCCCAGTCCAAATTTTAATCCAGTTTTATTCAAACGATCTACTCCCAGTTTTCTTGCTGCTTCGTAAAAATAAGTATCACATGATTGTTTAATGGCATTTCTTAAGTTCATATATCCATGGCCCTTTTTTTTCCAACAATGGTATGTTTGTCCGTACATTTCCATTTTTCCAGTGCATCGAACTGTAAACTTAGGTGAAATAACATCATTTTCTAATGCCGACAAAGCAACCAAAGGCTTAATGGTTGAGCCTGGAGAATATAATCCTGCAACTGTTTTATTGATAAGTGGTTTTAATGGGTTTTCTCTAATATCTTGCCAGTCTTTATGACTAATTCCATATAAAAATAAATTTGGATCAAAAGATGGCGAGGAGTGCATGGCTATAATATCACCTGTGTAAATATCCATAACACTTATGGATCCAGATTTGTCTGCTAATAATTCATTAGCAAGCTTTTGGACCTCGGTGTCAACTGTCAATCTTAAATTTTTACCTTTTTTACCTTCCAAATAATCTATTTGATTTATTCTTTTTCCATACGCGTTTACTTCGTATCTTTGTATTCCATTAGATCCAATCAAATCATTTTCGAAAGCTTTTTCTAAACCAATCTTTCCTACTCTTAATCCAGGAACATGATTTTTTTTAATAACTTCATTGTTTATAAGATCGCTCTCACTTGCCTGTGCAACGTAACCTAAAACATGAGTAAAGTTTTCTTTATAAGGGTAGTTTCTCGCTACAGATAAAACTGGTTTTGCTCCACCAAGTTCATGTAAATAAAAATTTACTTTAGAAAATTGATCCCAGCTTAAATTTTCAGAAATTACTAAAGTTTCCCAAGGTTTTTGTTTATTTTTCTTTTTTATAATTTTAGAAAATTTTTTATCATCTAGTTGCAAAATATCTTTAAGTCTGACCATTAAATATTTAAAATCTTCAACTTGTTCAGGAACCACATGCAGCTGGTATACTTTAAGATTACCTGCAACAGTGTTTCCATAAAAATCTAAAAACTCTCCATCTAAAACTGCCATTCCTAATTTTAT
>CACHQT010000009.1 GCA_902582105.1 uncultured Pelagibacteraceae bacterium | reverse complement strand
AAATTTCTGCAATAGTAACTTTAAAAAAAGACGTTTTAGACCCACAAGGAAAAGTTGTTCACCAAGCGCTAAGTGGTATGGGTTTTAAAAATCTTAAAGAAGTAAGACAAGGAAAATATTTTGAAATTGATATTGATGAAAATGATAAAAAAAAAGCCGAAGAAAAAGCTGAAGATATGTGCAAAAAACTTTTAGCTAACCTTGTTATTGAAGACTACAAAATTATTGGATCACAATAATATATAATGAATTCATCAGTTGTAATTTTTCCAGGTTCAAATTGTGATAGAGACATGGATGTTGCTCTTAAAAAATTTGGTTTTAAAAATAAAATGATTTGGCACAATGATGTGGAATTACCAAAAAGTGATTTGGTGGTTCTGCCTGGTGGATTTTCTTACGGAGATTATTTGAGATGTGGAAGCATGGCATCCAAATCTAAAATTATAGACTCTGTAATTAAATTTGCAAAGTCTGGAGGTTTATTAATGGGTATTTGTAATGGTTTTCAAATTTTAACCGAAACAGAGTTGTTACCTGGGGCACTATTAAGAAACAAATATTCTCAATTCATATGTAAAAACGTATTTATCAAAATCAATGACAGCAAGAACAACTATTTCAAAAATATTAAAAAAAATATTCTAGAATTACATATAGCGCACAATGAAGGTAATTTTTTTTGCTCATCTGACCAAATGAAAAACATTAATGACAACAATCAAATTGCAGCTTTATATTGCAATAAAAATGGAGAAATTGATGATAAATCAAATCCAAATGGCGCTATGAACAATATAGCTGGCATATTTAATAAAGAAAAAAATATTCTTGGAATGATGCCTCATCCTGAAAGGATGATAGATAAATATTTATCAGGAGACGACGGTTCTGTGTTCTTTCAAAACCTAATATCTAATTTAAAATAATGCAAGTAAACGAATCAATAGCCATAGAGCATGGGTTAAGTAAAATTGAGTATAAAAAAATTTGTGATTTATTAAAAAGAACTCCGAATATTACTGAACTTGGAATTTTTTCTGCAATGTGGAATGAACACTGTTCTTATAAATCTTCAAGATTACATTTAAAAAATTTACCAACAAAAGGGAAAAAAGTTATTCAAGGACCTGGTGAAAACGCAGGTGTGATTGATATAGGAGACGATGATGCAATTGTTTTTAAGATAGAAAGTCATAATCATCCATCTTTTATAGAACCATATCAAGGAGCAGCTACCGGAGTCGGTGGAATAATGAGAGACGTTTTCACAATGGGAGCTAGACCAATAGCAAATCTAAACTCAATACATTTTGGCTCTCCTCAACACAAAAAAACTAAAAATTTATTAAGAGGAGTTGTAAGAGGAATTGGTGGATATGGTAACTGCATAGGTGTACCTACGATAGGAGGTCAAACGTGTTTTGACGAGTCTTATAATGGTAATATTCTTGTGAATGCTATGACGCTGGGTTTAGTTAAAAAAAATAAAATTTTTTACTCAAAAGCTGCTGGAATTAATAAACCCGTAATTTATGTTGGATCAAAAACTGGACGTGATGGAATACACGGTGCCAGTATGGCATCTGCAATTTTTGATGAAAAAATAGAGGAAAAAAAACCAACTGTTCAAGTTGGTGATCCATTTACAGAAAAACTTTTACTAGAAGCTTGTTTAGAGCTAATGGCTGGAGAATCAATTATAGCAATTCAGGATATGGGAGCTGCTGGCTTAACTTCTTCAAGTATAGAAATGGCATCAAAAGGAAAACTAGGAATAGAGCTGAATTTAAATAAAGTTCCCTGTAGAGAATTGAACATGACACCATATGAAATCATGTTATCTGAAAGCCAAGAAAGAATGCTTATAGTTTTAGAAAACGGCAAAGAAAAAGAGGCAAAAAAAATATTCGATAAATGGAATTTAGATTTTTCTGTAATTGGTAAAACAACTAATAGTAAAAAAATTGAACTTTTTTACGATGAAAAAAAAGTTGCTGATATACCTGTTGATACATTAGTAGAAAACTCGCCTATGTATGATAGAAAATGGAAAAAAACTAAATTACAAAAAAAAAATAAACTTAATAAAGATAATTTTAAAAGTTTAAAAATTTTAAACGTATTAAATAAATTATTATCAAATCCAAATATTTGTAGTAAAGAATGGATATGGGAACAGTATGATCACACAGTCATGGGTGATACTATACAAAAACCTGGAAGTGATGCAGGTATTGTTAGAGTTCATGGAACTAATAAAGCAGTTGCAGCATCAGTAGACTCATCAGCTTCATATTGTTATGCGCATCCATTAACAGGCGGGAAACAAGTGGTTTGTGAAAGTTGGAGAAATTTAATTTCTGTTGGAGCTGAACCTATCGCAATAACAAATTGTTTAAATTTTGGAAATCCTGAAAAAGAGGAAAACATGGGAGAATTTGTTGAATGCGTTCAAGGAATTGGAGAAGCAAGTAAATATTTGAATTTCCCTGTGGTCTCAGGAAATGTATCTTTTTATAACCAAACAAAAGAGAAAGGCATTAAACCAACTCCTTCAATTGGTGGTATTGGCTTGATAAAAAATTACAAAGACATGATAACGATGGATTTTAAAAAAACTGATAACATCGTTTTGGTTATTGGTAAAACTGAAGGTTATTTAGATCAAAGTATTTTTTCTAGGGATATTTTAAGAGTTAAAACTGGTCCTCCTCCTGAAATAAATTTATTTAATGAAAAAAATAACGGTCAAACTGTTTTAAATTTAATCAAGAAAAAATTAGTTAGATCGGCACACGATGTTTCTTTAGGTGGAATTTTAGTTGCAGTTTCAAAAATGTGCATCAAAGGCAAAAAAGGTTTAGAAATAAAAAAACCTAAACAATTAATTAATCAATTTGAGTATATGTTCTCAGAAGATCAAGGAAGATTTATTGTCGAAATTGAAAAAGAAAATTACAAACAAGTTAGAGAAATACTTGAAAAAAACTCTGTTCATTACGATGAACTAGGTATTGTTTTACATAAAGACATAGTTATTGATGAAAAGACAAAAGTATCAATTGACGATTTAATTCAATCAAATAATAATTGGTTAAAGAAATATATGGATACATAAAAATGGCGATGGATTTAAAAGAAATTGAAAAATTTATTAAAGAAGCTTTGCCAGATGCGACAGTTGATATTCAAGATTTAGCTGGAGATGGTAATCATTATTCAGCTACTATTGTTTCTTCCGAATTTTCTGGTAAAAGTAAAATAGAGCAACATAAAATGGTTTATGCATCTCTTAAAGGAAGAATGGGAAATGAACTACATGCTCTTGCAATAAAAACGAAAGAAAAATAAATGAATGAAGAAACAAAAAATTTAATAGAAAAAGCAATAAATGATAACGAAGTTTGTTTATTTATGAAAGGCACGCCAGACGCTCCTGAGTGTGGATTTTCAATGGCTGTATCAAATATATTAAAAATTTTAGAAGTAAATTTTCGTGGAGTTAATGTTCTTCAAAGCCAAGAACTTAGAGAGGGAATAAAAAAATTTAGTGATTGGCCAACTATCCCCCAACTATATATTAAAAAAGAATTTGTTGGAGGTTGTGACATTATAAAAGAAATGTACGAAAATGGGGAATTAAAAAAAAAACTTGAAGAAAGTTCTGTAAGTTTTAAAAAATAAAATTTTTATCTAGAATAATATTCAATTACAAGATTTGGTTCCATCACAACTGGATAAGGTACTTCTTCAAACTTTGGAGTTCTAACAAATTTAACTTTTCTATTTTTTTCATCTACTTGAAGATACTCTGGAACTTCTCTTTCTTTATTTGCTAAAGCTATATCGATTAAAGCTAATTGTTTTGATTTATCTCTTATTTCAATAGTTTCTTCCTCTTTTAATTGATAGCTACCAATATTAACTTTTTTTCCGTTTACTTTAACATGACCATGATTGATTAATTGTCTTGCTCCAAAAATAGTAGTAGAAAATTTTGATCTATAGATAACCGCATCAAGTCTTCTCTCCAGTAGACCAATTAAATTTTCAGCAGTATCTCCTTTTTTCATAATTGCTTTCTTATAAACATTTCTAAATTGTGTCTCATTCATATTTCCATAATATGATTTTAATTTTTGTTTAGCTTGTAATTGTGTACCGTAGTCAGATGGTTTAGATGATTTAGTTTGTCCGTGTTGTCCTGGAGGGTATGCTCTTGTATTAAATGGGCTCTTTGGTCTTCCCCAAAGATTTACTTTTAATCTTCTGTCAACTTTGTGTTTAGAATTTAATCTTTTTGTCATTTAATAAAACGCTTTTATAAACTTACTCATAACTTTGTCAATCAGCCTTTTTTTGCAAGATTAGCAAATACACTTGATAAAATGCGAGTTTCTTTTTCAGATAACTCCATTTTATAAAAAATATTTCTAAGATTTTCTAACATTATAGGTTTTTTTTCATTTGGTTTAAAAAAATTTTTACTCTCAAGCTGAGAAATGCATAAATTTATCATTGATTGAATATCTTTTTTAGATGCAGATTTAACCTTTTGTGACTTCTTAAAGCTTGATCTTTTTAATCTAATTAAACTTGAAACTACTTGTGCCACAATAATCACACTGTGAGATAAATTAAGTGATTTAAAATTAGGATTAGTAGGTATTTGCATAGTACAGTTGGCGTAAACTATTTCACTGTTTGATAGTCCTGACGCCTCTGAACCAAACAGAAAGCCAATTTTTTTACTAAAATCTATCTTCGACAATTCATTTAAACTTATATGTTTAATATTTTTATTTCTGAACCTAGACGATGTAGCGATAAGATAATCAATATTTTTTAAAGAAGACTCTAAGTTTTCATAAACTTTGCAATTTTTTATAATTTCTTTTGCGCCCACAGATGTAGCAATGATTTTATCGTTAGGAAATATTGGTTTTGGATTGATTACTACTAATTTATTAAAATCAAAATTTTTAATAGCTCTAGCACATGCTCCTATATTTTCAGATAATTGAGGTTTATGTAGAATAAATGTGATTAAAGACATTAATTACTTGCAGGCGCATTATCCTTAAATAACTTATAATCCAAACTATCAATCAAAGCTTTAAATGAAGCATCAATAATATTTGTTGAAACTCCTATTGTGAACCAATTTTTTCCTTTTGAGTCTGTGCTTTCTATAGAAACTCTTGTTATAGCCTCTGTTCCTGTATTTAAAATTCTAACTTTATAATCTACCAATTTAAGATCCTTTAAATACTTAGAGTATTTTGCTAATCGATCAACGTTATTTCTTATAGCATTATCTAATGCATTAACGGGTCCATTACCCTCACCTTCACAAACAATTTTTTCTCCATCAACTTCAAGATGAGCTTTTGCAGATGAAATTATTTTTCCAGAAGAATTTTTTTTAACAGATACATCATATTCTTTTATTAAAATATATCTTGGTATTTTGCTCATTATTCTTCTCGCTAATAGTTCAAATGATGCATCTGCTCCATCATAGCTATAACCTATAAACTCTCTATCTTTTACTTCGCTCAAAAGTTTTTTAACTTTTGGATCATTTTCTTTAATATCAATTCCTATTGTCTTAAGCCTTGATATAATATTTGATTTTCCAGCTTGATCTGAAACAACAATGTTTCTTACATTGCCAACTTCTTCAGGACTAATATGTTCATAAGTTTTTGGGTCTTTTTGAACTGCAGAAACATGTAAGCCTCCCTTATGAGAAAAAGCAGCAGCTCCGACATACGGCAAATGTTTATTTGGTTTTCTGTTCAATATTTCATCTAAAAGTCTAGAACATTGAGTTAAATTCTTAATGTTATTTTCTTTAATATTGATTTCAAATTTATCTGAAAAATCTTTTTTTAAATAAAATGTTGGTATTAAAGACATAAGATTTGCATTACCACATCTTTCACCTAATCCATTAATTGTTCCTTGTACTTGTCGAACTCCAGCTAGTACAGCTGCTAAACTATTAGATACAGCATTGCCAGTATCGTTATGAGCATGAATTCCCAAATTTTTTCCAGGAACAACCTTAACAACTTCATTAACTATTTTGGTTACTTCATGAGGCAGTGTTCCGCCATTAGTATCGCATAAAACTATCCATCTTGCTCCATTATCATAAGCAGCTTTTAGACAAGACATGGTATATTTTGGATTTGCTTTAAAGCCATCAAAGAAATGCTCGGCATCAAACATAAATTCTTTTTTTTCTTTAACAAAAAGCTTTGTACTTTCGGTAATATTTTCTAAGTTTTCTTCATTCGAAATACCAAGAGCAACATCAACATGAAAATCCCATGATTTTCCAACAATACATATTGCTTTAGTATTACTATTCAATAATGCTGACAACCCTGGATCATTATCAGCGCTTCTGCCAGTTCTTTTGGTCATGCCAAACGCAGTTAGGACTGAATTTTTACAATTGATTTTTTTTTGAAAAAATTCTGTATCTGTTGGATTTGCTCCGGGCCATCCACCTTCAATATAATCAACACCTAAGTCATCTAATGATTTAGCTATCTTTAATTTATCATCAATAGAAAAATCAACACCTTGTGTTTGCGCTCCATCTCTAAGTGTTGTATCGAATATATATAATTTTTCTTTACTCATTTTAATTTCCACGTGGTTTTACCATCTTTATCCTCTATTAAAACACCTTTGTTCAGTAATTCATCTCTAATTTTATCAGAGAGTTTATAATCTTTATCTTTTCTTGCTTTATCACGCTCTTTTATTTTAGATAATATTTCTTCTTCTGATATTTCAGATTTCTCTTTTTTGAATTTTAACCACTGATCTTTTGTTTCAGATAATAAACCAACAAAATTACAAGCTTTTGTAAAAATTTCCTTATCTTTAATATTTCCTTGATGCGCTTTTTCATATAATTTGTGAATATTTGCTATAAAGCTTGGAGTATTTAGATCATCATAAAGTGGAGCTAAGAATTCATCTGGAATTAAAACTTTATTTTTTACTTCTGTATAACAATGATACCATTTGTTTAGAGTCTTCTGGCACTCTTCAAGAAGTTTATCATTCCAATCCAATGGTTGTTTGTAATGAGTGCTTATTAAAGCCAACCTTAAAACTTGACCGTTAATATTTTTTTTAAAATCTTTAATTTTTAAAATATTACCTTGAGATTTTGCCATTTTTTCATTTGAAATAGTTATAAATCCATTATGTACCCAATAGTTGGCAAATGTATCAGAATCATTTGCACATCTGGACTGGGCAATTTCGTTTTCATGATGAGGAAATATTAAATCTCTTCCACCGCCATGAATATCAAATTTGGCACCAAGATATTTTTTTGACATTACGGAGCATTCCAAATGCCATCCTGGTCTACCCTTGCCCCATGGTGAATCCCAAGATGGTTCGTGATCTTTAGATGGTTTCCATAAAACAAAATCTTCTGGATTCTTTTTATTTTCTGATATTTCTACTCTGGAGCCAGCAATTAACTCTTCTAAATTTTTATTTGAAAGTTTTCCATAATCTTTGAATTTTTTAACCTCAAAATAAACATGGTTATTATTTATGTATGCATAATTTTTTTTTATTAAGTCCTCTACCATTTTTACCATTAGAGGAATATTTTCAGTTGCTTTAGGTTCCTCGTTAGGTTTTTCACAATGCAAATATTCACAATCATTATTAAAATTTAATGTTATTTTTTTTGTTAAATTTTCTATTGATATTTTTTTTTCTAAAGAAGATTGAATAATTTTATCATCAACATCTGTGATATTTCTTATATAAGAAATTGATTTATTGCCGTATTTACATTTTAAAACTTTATATAAAATATCAAAAACTACTAATGGTCTTGCATTTCCTATATGTGGATCATCATATACAGTTGGGCCGCAAACATACATTCCGATTTTCTTGCTATTAATTGGTATAAATTTTTCTTTTTTGTTTCCAAGACTGTTTGTTAAAAAAATATCTTTATCCATAACTATAGAAATATACTTTAATTTTAGATTTGTTAATCTAATTGATTAGTTGGGAATCTTGCAAACTGGAATTGATTCCATTTTATGCAAGTTTAATTTTCTTATTTTTTCGTACTTTTCTCTATTTTCAGAATTAGGATTATTCATTGCCTCTTCTAATTCATTGTATTTTAATCCTAGCTGGCCAGTATCAGTTCTGCCGTCATCCCATAAACCATCGGTAGGTTCCGCTTTTATTATTTCATCCAATATTTTTAGCTCTTTACCTAGCTCCCAAACTTCAGTTTTGTTACAGTCTGCTATTGGAGATATATCTACTCCACCATCTCCATATTTAGTATAGAAACCAACGCCAAAATCCTCAACTTTATTTCCAGTTCCAACAACAATGCCATTGTTTGAAGAAGCTACTTGGTAAAGAGTAGCCATTCTTAATCTGGCTCGTGAATTTGCAAGACCGTGTTCATTATCAAAATCTGTGAGAGTTGATTTAAAACTATTAAACAAATTATCTAAATTAATTGTATGAGCTTTAACGTTTTTAAAATTTTTAACTAACCATTCTTGATGCTTTATACTTAAATCATGCTGCGATTTTATCTGATTAATTGGCATAGATAAAACTATAGTATTTAATCCCGTCATTGCACTTAAGGTGCTTGATACTGATGAGTCAATTCCTCCTGATATTCCTATTACAAGAGACTCTGCTTTTTTAGGCATAGAATTTGCATAACTCAATATCCAATTACTTATGTATTTAACTTTTTCAGAAGTTTTCATTCTTTATAATTAATTATAACAATTAAATATTACAATTGTTTAAGATGCCGCTCTAATCCCGTTTTTCGCATAATTAGAATTCTTTTTAATCTCATCAGAGATCAAAAATGCAAGCTCTAATGCTTGATCTGCATTTAATCTAGGATCACAGTGTGTATGATATCTGCTTGATAAATCAGCATCAGAAATATTTTTTGCTCCTCCGGTACACTCTGTTACATTTTGGCCAGTCATTTCTATATGCAAACCTCCTGCGTAAGAACCTTCACTTTGGTGAACCCCAAAAACATTTTTTACCTCAGAAACAACATTGTTAAATGGTCTAGTTTTAAAACCTGTTGTCGATTTGATTGTATTTCCATGCATTGGATCACATGACCAGATAACATTAAGACCTTCTTTTTTAATACCTCTTATAAGTTTTGGTAAAAATTTTTCAACTTTATCATGACCAAATCTTGAAATTAATGTGATTTTACCTTTTTCATTTTTTGGGTTTAAAACATTACAAATTTTTGCAATTTCGTCTGGTTTTGAAGTTGGGCCACACTTGATCCCAATAGGATTCTCAATGCCTTTACAAAACTCAACATGACCACCATCTAATTGTCTTGTCCTGTCACCAATCCAAACAAAATGAGCAGAAGTATCGTGATATTCTCCGGTTGTTGAGTCAATTCTAGTCATACTTTCTTCAAATGGTAAAAGTAAAGCTTCGTGCGAAGTCCAAAAATTTACAGTGTATAATCTATTATTAAAATCAGAAGTTATTCCACACGCGTCCATGAATGCTAAAGCATCAGCAATTTTATCTTCCAAATCTTTAAATTTTTTAGCTTGGGGACTCTTTTTTATATAATCTAAATTCCACAAATGAACTTTATTTAAATCAGCAAAACCACCTTTTGAAAAAGCTCTGAGAAGGTTTAAAGTCGAAGCTGCTTGTGAATAAGCTTTAAATAATCTTTTTGGATCAGGCTTTCTAGCTTTTTCACTAAATTCAATTCCATTTATATTGTCACCTAAATAACTTGGTAATTCTTTGCCACCTTGTATTTCTGTTGGTGCACTTCTGGGTTTGGAAAACTGTCCTGCTATCCTTCCTAGTTTAACCACAGGTAAAGATGCTGAGTACGTTAAAATTAGAGACATTTGTAAGATCACCTTAAAAGTATCTCTAATATTATCAGGATTGAATTCTGCAAAACTTTCGGCACAATCTCCACCTTGTAACAAGAATGCTTTTCCATCTACAACATTTGCAAGTTGTTGTTTTAGATGTCTTGTTTCACCAGCAAAAACTAGAGGAGGGAAACTTTTTAATTTATTTAAAACTAAATTTAAGTCCTTTTCATCCTCATATTTAGGGATGTGCTTAACAGGATAATTTTTCCAACTATTTGTTTTCCATTTTTTCATGTTCAACCTAAGAGTGTTTTACCAAAGTTTGGTATTTATTCAACAGTAACTGATTTAGCAAGATTTCGTGGTTTATCTATGTCACAATTCTTCAATAAAGCTACATGATATGCCAAAAACTGTATTGGTATTGTTAAAAGAAAAGAATTAACTGTTGAATTAGTTTTTGGAATTTGGAATTTAAACCTAATATTTTCATTCATTGTTTCTGAAGTATCGTCAGTAATCATTAAAACTTTTCCACCTCTAGCAATAACCTCTTGCATATTAGAAACTGTTTTTTCAAAATATCTATCTTTAGGAGCTAAAACTACTACTGGCATTCCATTTTCGATAAGAGCAAGTGGACCGTGTTTCATTTCTCCAGCAGCGTAACCTTCGGCGTGAATGTAAGAAAGTTCTTTTAATTTAAGGGCACCTTCCATTGCAATTGGATAAGAGTATCCTCTGCCTAAATACATTGTGCCTTTAGCATTTATAAAGTCTCTTGCTATAATTTGTATATCTTTTTGTTTGTTTAATGTTTGTTCAATAAATTCAGGTAATTTTATTAAATCCAAAATTAATTTTGAATATTCATCCTGCTTGATGTCACTTCTCTCTTTAGCTATTTTTAAAGTTAACAAATAAAGAACAATCATTTGGCCAATAAATGCCTTTGTAGAGGCTACACCTATTTCAGGCCCAGCGTGAATTGGTAAAACAAAATCAGCACTTCTAGCTATTGAGCTTTCTACAACATTAACTATTCCACATGTTTTGACTTTATTACTTTTGCATTTTTCTAGGGCGGCATAAGTATCAGCAGTTTCACCAGATTGTGAGACAAATATATAAAGATCGTTTTGATTTAATTTAACTTTTCTATATCTAAATTCGGAAGCTATATCAGCCTCTACATCTAAAGATGTAAATTCCTCTATCCAATATTTTGCCATTAAACACGAGTGATATGCAGTACCACAAGCAATAAGTCTTATTTTATTAATTTTTTTTGGGTCTATTGGTAAATTATAAATATTTATTTCATTTCGGGATTTATCTAAATATTCATTAATGCATTTTTTTGTTGTAGCGGACTGTTCATTGATCTCTTTTGACATAAAGTCCTTATAATCACCTTTGTCAGCTACATTATCTTCATTAGATAATTCAAAAATTTCTTTGTTTATTTTTTTTTTATTAGAATTATAAAATTCAACTTTTTCTTTATAAAGAATGCAAAAATCTCCATCATCAAGATAAGAAATTTTGTTTGTCATTGACTTAAGAGCGTATGAGTCAGATCCAATAAAATTTTCACCATGACCATAACCTACTGCTAAAGGACTACCTCTCCTTGCTCCAACTACTAAATTATTAAAATCTTTGAAAATAACCCCTAAAGCAAAACTACCTTCTAATTTTTCTAATGTTTTATGAATACAATCAATTAAATCTTCTTTTTTTAAAAAGTCAGTCAACATAACAGTTATTACTTCGGTATCTGTTTGAGATTTAAATGAGTAACCTTTTTGTTTATATTCTTTTCTTAAGCTATCTGAGTTTTCTATAATTCCATTATGAACAACCGAAACCACCTCAGATGAATGAGGGTGTGCATTGACTTGATTTGGTATTCCGTGTGTGGCCCATCTAACATGACCAATGCCAAGGTCACCAGTAGAAGGATTTTGAAAAAGGATTTTTTCTAAATTATCTACTCTTCCAGAACATTTTTGTTCATTTATTTGACCGTTGGAAATAGTAGATATTCCGGCGGAGTCATACCCACGATATTCAAGTTTTTTTAAAGCGCCAATAATACTTGCTGATACAGATTTATTACTAACTATTCCAACTATGCCACACATTATTTATTCCTTTTATAATTTTTAACTTCGACTTGAGATGCTCTACTTAATGCTAGAGATTTTTTACTAACATTTTTAGTTATTACAGAACCTGCACCAATAACGCTACTTTCGTTAATGGTAATTGGTGCTACAAGTGAAGAATTTGAGCCTATGAAGACTTTATTTTTAATTTTTGTTTTATTTTTTTTCTTACCATCGTAATTGCAAGTTATTGTTCCAGCTCCAACGTTAACTTTTGATCCTATTACAGTATCTCCAATATAGGATAAATGATTAACTTTAGACTCTTTTCCAACAATGCTTTTTTTAACTTCAACAAAATTTCCTACTTTTGACCCTGATTTTAAAACTGTTCCTGGTCTTAATCTTGCATAAGGACCAATGTTTACATTATTTTCTACTTTAACTTTTTCTAAATGAGAAAATGAAAAAATTTTTACATTATTCTGAATTTTTACTTTTTCTCCGATTACAACATAAGGATCAATTATTACATTTTTTCCTATTTTTGTGTCTTTAGAAAAATAAACCGTTTCAGGAGCCATCATCTTCACTCCTTTTTTTAAGAATTTTTTTCTTAAATTATCTTGTAAATTTATTTGTTTCATTTAATAAGATTTCTTATAGTTAAGTAATAATGTTCTTTAAGTCACAAATTATTTCTTATTAATACTTTTAAAATGACTCAAAAATTTACAATAATATTCGATCTTGACGGAACTTTGGTAGATACAGCGCCAGATTTAATGAATGCACACAATTATGTAATGAAAAAATTTGGTTTTGAAACTAAAACATCAGAAGATATTAAAAATCTAGTTGGTAAGGGAGCAAAATCATTAATTGGAAGGTCGGTATGGGGACAGGCAAGAAAGGAACTTAGTAAAGTTAACGACGAGGCAATTAAAAAAGAAATGGTAACTGAGTTCATTAACTATTATTCAAAAAATATAGCTAATGAAAGTAAGTTGGTTAATGGAGCCTTAGAATTTTTAAATTGGTGTAAAAAAAATAATATTTCAATGGGTATATGTACTAACAAGCAAGATTACTTAGCAATTGACTTACTTAAAAAAATTAATGTGTACGATTATTTTGAATACATAGCTGGTAGCAATACCTTTGATTATTGCAAACCTGATCCAAGACATTTAACAAATGTAATTGAAATTATGCAAGGCGATATAAAAAAAAGTTTGATGATTGGTGATAGCGAAACTGACTCTAATACTGCTAAAAGTGCCGAAATACCTTTTATACTTTTAGAGGATGGTTATACTGAAAAAAAAGTAACTGAAATTCCTCACGATCATCTAATAAAAGATTTTATTGGTATTGAAAAAATAATATCATCTTATGTAAATGTTTGATTTAAATATTTTAATTGTTTTAATAACCTTCTATTTCGTAATGTATGTCACCCCTGGACCAAATAATGCCATGGTTCTTGCATCAGGGCTTAAGTTTGGTTTTTTTAAAACTATTCCTCACATGTCCGGAATTACAATTGGTCATGTATTACAGTTAATTTTAGTATGCCTTGGTTTAGGAAAAATCTTTCAAATATTTCCACAATTACAAAACATTCTTAAAATTTTATGTGCTCTATATCTTTTATATCTAGGTTATAAAATTATAGGATCGTTTAGTAAAATTAAGAAAGATGACTCAAGACCCCTAAAATTTCATGAAGCTGCTTTATTTCAAATAGTTAATCCAAAAGCTTGGACTATATCAAGTATGGCTGCATCAGGATTTTTACCAAAAGATGGAAATTTAATTTTATCTATTTTATCTATTGCAATTGTTGCTTTAATAATATGCCCGTTATCAATATCTCCATGGGCAGCTTTCGGTTCAGCAATAAGAAATTTAGTTAAGAATAACAAAATTAAAGCATTAATTGAATATTTTTTAGCAATTTTACTTTTGATAACAGCAATTATTATTGTATTACAGTAAAGATATTTTTAGGAGATAAATTGATAATTCATAATGTAAAAGTATATCCGTCAAAAATACACTTGCCTAAAAAAAAACAGCTGGCTTGGAAATTAGCTGAAATAGCAAGTGATAATGCAAAACTAAATGTAAAATCTGTAGAAATGGTTATCAATAGAATAATTGATAATGCATCAGTTGCAATTGCATCACTAAATAGGAAGGCAGTTATTTCATCTAGAGAAATGGCATTAAAACATCCAAAAAACAATGGTGCAAATTTATTTGGAGTAAGTTCAAAATTAAAATTTGATTGTGAGTGGGCCGCATGGTCAAATGGAACAGCTGTTAGAGAATTAGATTTTCATGATACATTTTTAGCAGCTGATTATAGTCATCCAGGTGATAATATTCCTGCTCTAATTGCAGTAGCCCAACAAAAAAAAATTAGCGGAATAAATTTAATAAAAGGAATTATTACTTCTTACGAAGTACAAGTTAATTTAGTCAAAGGAATTTGTCTTCATAAACATAGAGTTGATCATATCGCGCATCTTGGCCCAAGTGTTGCAGCAGGGCTTGGAACAATGCTTAAGCTTAATACAGAAACTATCTACCAAGCAATTCAACAATCATTACATACAACTGTTTCAACAAGACAATCAAGAAAAGGAGAAATTTCTAGCTGGAAAGCTTTTGCACCTGCTCATGCTGGCAAATTAGCAATAGAAGCCGTGGATAGAGCCATGCGAGGTGAAGGGGCGCCAAGCCCCATATATGAAGGTGAAGATAGTGTTATAGCAAGAATTTTAGATGGAAAAAAAGCTTTGTATAAAGTGCCATTGCCAAAAAGAAATGAAGAAAAAAAAGCAATACTAGAGACTTATACAAAAGAATACTCTGCAGAATATCAAGCTCAAGCATTAATAGATATCGCTAAAAAATTTAACAAAAAAATTAAGAATTTAGGTCAAATAAAAAAAATTGATATTTATACAAGCCATCATACACATAATGTAATCGGAACAGGAGCAAATGATCCACAAAAAATGGACCCTAGTGCAAGTAGAGAAACCTTAGATCATTCAATTATGTATATATTTGCTGTAGCTTTAGAAGATGCAGATTGGCACCATGTTAAATCGTATACGAGATCAAGAGCAAAGAAAAAAAGTACAATAAAAATTTGGCGCTCAATAAAAACACATGAGGATAAAAAATGGACAAAAAGATATCACGATCCAAATCCAAAAAAAAAATCCTTTGGTGCAAAAGTAGCTATTACTCTTAAAAATGGGAAAAAAATAATTGAACAACAATCTGTTGCTGATGCACATCCATACGGATTACGACCATTTAGAAGACAAAACTATATTAAAAAATTTCTAACATTAACTAAAGGAATTATTAGCAAAAAAGAAAGTGAAAGATTTTTGAAAATAGTTCAAAATCTTAAAAAAGTTAAATCTGGTCAATTATCAAAGTTAAATATCGAGGTAAAAAGAAGCATGATCAAAAAAAATTTAAAAAAAGGAATTTTTTAATGCATTTTATAGAAAAGGAACCACGTCAAAAAAGAATTGATCTTGATAACAAATTAAAATCTAAAAAAATTTTAAGAGTGCCTGGTGCATATAATCCTCTAACAGCAAAATTAATTGAAGAAATTGGTTATGATGCAGTTTATGTTTCTGGCGCTGTGATGGCTAACGATCTAGGTTTTCCTGATATTGGACTTACCACATTACAAGATGTAAGCACTAGATCGTATCTTATTTCTAGAGTGACAAACTTACCAACTATAGTTGATATAGATACAGGTTTTAAATCTTGTAAGGAAACTATTGAAACTTTCGAAGAGTTTGGGATTTCTGCTGTACACATTGAAGATCAAATTGAAAGAAAAAGATGCGGCCATCTAGATAACAAAGAATTAATTTCAACTGATGCAATGGTTAAAAAAATAAAAGAATGTGCATCAGCAAAAAAAGATCAAAACTTCAAAATTATCGCTAGATCAGATGCAAAAAGCGTTGAAGGAATTGATAAAATGATTGAAAGATGCAAAGCTTACATTGATGCTGGTGCTGAAATAATTTTTCCCGAAGCATTACATGATGAAAAAGATTTTGAAAAAGTTAGAAAAGAGCTTTCGTGTTATTTGTTAGCTAATATGACTGAGTTTGGTAAATCTAAACTATTTAACTTCAAAGAGTTAGAAAATTTTGGTTACAATATAGTGATTTACCCAGTTACTACTCAAAGATTAGCTATGAAAAATGTTGAAGACGGATTGAGAGACATTTTTGTAAATGGACATCAAAATAATATTATTGATAAAATGCAGACTAGGAAACGATTATATGAGCTTGTTGATTATGAGAAATATAATAGTTTAGACGAAAAAATTTATAACTTCTCTACTGAGGGACATGAATAATGAGTGATGAAATCAAAAAAGGCTTGCTTGGGATTGTAGTTGATGAAACTGAAGTTTCAAAAGTTATGCCTGAAATTAATTCACTTACTTATAGAGGTTATGCGGCTCAAGACTTGTGTGCCAAATGTAAGTTTGAAGAAGTTGCTTATCTAATATTAAACGGTGAACTTCCAAATAAGAAACAACTAAAGGCTTTTGAAAAACAAGAAAGAAAAGAGAGAAAACTATCTAAAACTTTGCTTGCAGATATAAAAAAAATTCCAAGAAAGGCTCATCCAATGGATGTGGCTAGAACTGTTGTTAGCATTATGGGTTTAGAGGATAGTGAGACTAAGGATAATTCACCTAAAGCAAATTTGAGAAAAGCGATGAGAATCTTCGCAAAAACACCTGTAGCATTAGCTGCCTTTTATAGAGCTAGAAAAGGTAAAAAAATAATACCCCCTAAAAAAAACCTTTCATTTTCTGAAAATTTTTTTCAGATGTGTTTTGGGAAAGTTCCAAAAAAGGAAATTGTAAAAGCTTTTGATGTTTCATTAATTTTATATGCAGAACACAGCTTTAATGTTTCAACTTTCACAGCAAGAACAATAACTTCTAGCTTGTCTGATATTCATGGAGCAATTACTGGAGCAATAGCCAGCTTAAAAGGTCCACTGCATGGTGGTGCGAACGAAGAAGTAATGCATATGATGAATAAAATTAAAAAACCTGAAAACGCGCTTAAATGGATTAACAATGCTCTAGATAAAAAAGATGTAGTAATGGGTTTCGGTCATAGAGTTTATAAAAATGGAGACTCAAGAGTTCCTACAATGAGAGATTATTTTGGAAAGGTTGCTAAAATCAAAAAAGATAAAAAGTTTGAAAAAATATATGACATTGTTGAAAAAGTTATGATTGAAAGAAAAAATATACATCCAAATGTAGATTATCCTACAGGTCCAACTTACCATTTGATGGGTTTTGATACCGATTTCTTTACTCCAATTTTTGTTATTTCAAGAATTACAGGTTGGTCAGCTCACATTATGGAGCAACACGCTGCCAACAAATTAATAAGACCTCTGGCAAGTTACAAAGGTAGCCAACACAGGAAAGTTGTTCAATTAAATCAAAGATAAATTTTAACTAAAAGCTTCTGTCCAATTTCCTTGGGTTGACGCTTTTGAATATTCTGTAGCACGTCCTTCGAAGAAGTTCATGTGCTCTACTGCATTCAACATTGTATCTAACCAAGTTAAAGGATTTTTATCAACTTTGTAAATAGGTTCTAAGCCTAATTGAGTTAATCTTCTGTTTGCGATAAATCTAATATATTCTTTAACCTCTTGTGCTGTTAAACCTTGCATCGGACCCATTTCAAAAGCTAAATCAATAAACGCATCTTCGTGCTCGATAATTGTTCTACAAGCTTGATAAAGTTCTTTTTTAAGTTGAGGTGTCCAAATTTGAGGATTCTCATTAATGAATTCTTTAAACAACCTTATCATAGAATTACAATGTAAAGTTTCATCACGAACTGACCAAGTAACTATTTGGCCCATGCCTTTCATCTTGTTGTGTCTTGGGAAATTTAGAAGTATCGCAAAACTTGCAAACAATTGTAGCCCTTCAGTAAAAGCACTGAACACTGCAACTGTTTTTGCTATATCTTCTTTTGAATTAACGTTAAATCCTTGCATGTAATCGTATTTGTCTTTCATCTCTTTATATTTCATAAATGCTGAATATTCAGACTCTGGCATGCCAATTGTATCTAGAAGATGTGAATACGCTGCAATATGAACAGTTTCCATAGCCGCAAATGCTGTCATCATCATTAATACTTCTGTTGGTTTAAAAACGGTCGTATAATGTCTTAAATAACAATTGTTAACCTCAACATCTGCTTGAGTAAAAAATCTAAATATTTGAGTTAATAAATTTTTTTCTGATTGTGATAAGTTTTTTTGCCAATCTCTAACATCATCTCCTAAAGGAACTTCCTCTGGCAACCAATGAATTCTTTGTTGTGTTAACCATGCATCGTAACACCAAGGATACCTAAAAGGTTTATAAACAGGATTTTCTACTAATAGACCCATTTTTTTTGGTTGAATAATTTCTTGTTTTTTTTGTTTTATTACTGACACGATAAACACTCCTCATATTCTGGTTCATTTGGTTGTTGATTTTTTGATTTATAAACATTTGCTGTAATATCTGTTGATTTAGCATCATTAACATTTTCAGCTCTTTGTATTGATTTTGATCTACAATAATAAAGGCTTTTTAAACCCTTTTTCCAAGCTTGAAAATGTATCTGATGCAGCTCTCTTTTATGTACATCGGCTGGCAAAAATATATTAATGGATTGAGCTTGAGAAATGTGTGGTGTTCTGTCAGCTCCTAATTCAACTATCCATTTTTGATCTAATTCAAATGCAGTTTTAAAAACATCCTTTTCTTCTTGAGTCAAAAAATCTAAGTGAGAAATTGATCCTTGATTAGTTGTAATACTAGACCATACCTCATCATTATCTTTATTATGTTTTGCTAACAATTTTTTCAAATACTTGTTTCTAACATTAAAAGAGCCTGAAAGAGTTTTGTGGGTATAACTATTCGCTGCAATAGGTTCAACACCCGGCGAAGTTCCTCCACAAATTATTGAAATCGAAGCAGTTGGTGCTATTGCTGTTTTATTTGAAAATCTTTCGTTGTAACCATATTCAGCTGCATCAGGGCACGCACCTCTTTCTTCAGCTAAATTTTTAGATGCTTGATCAACTTCCTTTTGTATATGTTCAAATATTTTTTTATTCCAAACCTTGCTCATTACTGACTCTAGAGGAATCATTTTTTGTTGAAAAAAAGAATGAAGTCCCATAACACCCAATCCAACGCTACGTTCTCTTTTAGCCGAATATTTGGCATCCGCAAACTCGTCTGGAGCTTTTTGAATAAAATCATCTAAAACATTATCCAGAAATCTCATGACATCTTTTATAAAGTTTTTATCGTCTTTCCATTCATCATATTTTTCTATATTTAATGAAGATAAACAACAAACTGCTGTTCTTTCTTTTCCATCTCTGTCAATTCCCGTTGGTAAAGTTATTTCACTACAAAGATTAGAAGTTTTTACATTTAAACCAGCAAGTTTATGATGTTGGGGAATTTGTCTATTAACAGTATCAATGAAAATAATATAAGGTTCTCCTGTTTCAACTCTAGCTGTCAATAATCTAATCCATAAATTTCTTGCTGAGATAGTGGATTGAATTGATCCATCTTTTGGACTTTTGAGAGCCCACTGTTCGTCAGTTTCAACAGCTCTCATAAATGCATCAGTAACTAAAACACCATGATGTAGATTTAGTGCTTTTCTATTTGGGTCACCGCCTGTAGGTCTTCTCATTTCAATAAATTCTTCGATTTCTGGATGGTCAATTGGTAAATAGCATGCTGCTGATCCTCTTCTTAAAGATCCTTGGCTGATAGCCATTGTTAAGGAATCCATAACTTTTATAAAAGGAATAATTCCTGATGTCTTGCCTACTCTTCCAATTTTTTCACCTATTGATCTTAAGTTGCCCCAATAACTTCCAATGCCTCCACCTCTTGCGGCAAGCCAAACGTTTTCACTCCAAAGATCTAAAATTCCATTTAGGCTGTCACCTGCTTCGTTTAAAAAACAAGAAATTGGTAACCCTCTTTTTGTTCCACCGTTTGATAGAACTGGAGTTGCAGGCATAAACCATAAGTTGCTGATATAAGTATAAATTCTTTGTGCATGCAAATTGTCATCTGAATAATGACTTGCAACACGGGCAAACAAATCCTGAAAAGATTCATTCTCCCCCAAGTATCTATCGCTTAAAGTTGCTTTACCGAAATCTGTTAGATTGGCATCTTTTGTTCTATCAATCTTAATTGTTATTCCTCTAGAATTTTGAAAAAGTTCTGTTTGATCGCTAAGTGAAAATAGATCTGGTCTTTTATCTTTAGTAGTTTCTTCTATATTTGGGCTGTATTCAGAGACAGCTTTCTTAATGGCTTGAGACAAAAATTTGTTCATTTAACTCCCTTAAATATATAACGTTTTTAGTAAAACAACTACATGTTGTATGCAGATTTCTTTAATATACTATATAAATTAGAAATCAATAGAACATATATAGAACATTACAAAAATATATCAATAAAAAAATAAAATAAATGTACATATATCAACATGGCAAATCCTATAAAAATTGATCCTCTGGGTTTTAGGGAATACGACGCAAGATGGCAATATCCTGAGGATATAGATAAAGAAGGAATAAAACTAGTAGGCAAAGGATTTGGAACTCAAGTAACAAAAAAAAACAAAAATCCTAAAGTAACAGTTGGCCACGACTACAGATCTTATAGTGAGGAAGTAAAAAAAAATTTTGTTGATGGCTTAATTTCAACAGGGTGCAATGTTGAGGACTTAGGTTTATGTTTATCTCCAACAGTATATTTCTCACAATTTAAATTAAATTCAGATGCAGTTGCAATGATTACGGCTAGCCACAATGAAAATGGATGGACTGGAATAAAAATGGGTATTGAGAAAGGTTTAACACATTGTAAAGAAGAAATGTCAGAACTTAAAGATATTGTTTTAAATAAAAAATTCTCAACAGGCACAGGTAGTTATAAAGAAATAAAAGATTTCAATAAAGTTTATATAAATGAATTATCAAATAACAAAATTAAAAAAAAAATAAAAGTAGTTGCAGCGTGTGGTAACGGCACAGCAGGAATTTTTGCTCCAAAAATTTTAAATGCAATTGGGTGCGAGGTTATAGAATTAGATTGTAATTTAGACTTTAATTTTCCAAAATATAATCCTAACCCTGAAGATATGAAAATGCTTCACGAAATAGCTAAATGTGTTAAAGAAAATAATGCAGATGTAGGTTTTGGTTTTGACGGTGATGGTGATCGCGTTGGTGTAATTGATAATAAAGGAAATGAAATTTTTGCAGATAAAATTGGATTATTAATTGCAAGAAATATCTCAAATCAATATCCAAAATCAAAATTTATAGTAGATGTTAAGTCTACAGGACTTTTTGAAGATGATGAAATTTTAAAAAAAAATAATTGCAAAACACTTTATTGGAAAACAGGACATTCTTACATTAAAAGAAAAGTTAATGAAGAAAAAGCAATTGCTGGATTTGAAAAGAGTGGTCATTTTTTTTTTAATAAACCACTTGGATATGGTTTTGATGATGGTATTAATTCTGCGATTCAGGTGTGCCATCTTTTAAGCAATCAAGATAAAAGTATGAATGAAATGATTGAAAATTTACCAAAAACTTTTCAAAGTCCAACAATGGCTCCTTTTTGTAAAGATGAAGAAAAATATAGTTTAATAGATGAATTAACTAATAATATAATAAAATTAAAAACTGATAATGTGCAAATTGATGGACTAAATATTACTAAAATATTAACAGTCAATGGAATTAGATTTACTTTAGAAGATGGGTCTTGGGGTTTAATACGAGCCTCGTCAAACAAACCTTCTTTAGTAATTGTTACTGAAAGTCCCACATCTGATAAAAGAAAAAAAGAAATTTTTAATTTTATAGATAATCTTTTGCAAAAATCAGGAAAAATTGGTGAATACGACCAAAGAATTTAACTTATAATCAAATAGTAAGAAATCTATATAAAAAGACAGTTCCTACTAAATATAAAAATATTCCAAAAAATCTTTGTAGTTTTGATTTATCAATTTTCTGAACTGTATTTGCACCCACTCTAGCCATAACCATTGTTATTGGTATAAATATTAAAAAAGCAGGAATATTTATAAAACCTATGCTTAATGGTAAATCAGTTTTAAGATATGAACCCGTAATTAAAAAGCCTATTGCTCCAAATAAAGAAATTACAGAACCGATAGCAGCTGCACTACCTATTGCTTTATTAATTGGATATCCAAAGTATCTTAGGATAGGAACATTCATAACAGCTCCTCCAATCCCCATTGTTGCTGAAATAAAGCCAGATACAAAACCTAGCAAAACTCTTGGCAATAAATTAAAATTTGTTTTTAATTTATTTTTTTTATCTTTAAGGTTTAATAAGTAAGCTCCGAGCAAATAAACGATTATAGTAAAAAATAATAAAAGCGATTTAGTATGCAAAATAGCTGCTAATATTGTTCCTGACAAAACGCCTATTATCACAAAAATCGCGTAGTTTTTGATTACACTAAAATCAACTGATCCATGTTTTTTGTGAGTTAGAACAGAAATTAGTGAGGTAGGAATAATTATTGCAAATGAAGTTCCAACTGCCAAATGCATTAAATAATCCTGATTTATATTGAGACTGTCGAAAATAAAAAATAAAAAAGGAACGGTAATAAGCCCACCACCAATTCCAAACAACCCAGCAAAAAAACCTACGGGAAAAGCGGTTAGAACCATTAAAAATATGAAAAAGAAATAATCGTTTGTAAAAAGTGAATCGATCAATCTAACCTGCTGATCGTACTTGTGGTGCTAATTTAACTTTATCCATTATGTGATCAATTTTTTTTATATCCGCATCTCTAACACACATGTTTTCACTCAAATATCTTTTCCAATAGCTTGATCCAGTTTGACCGTGAAATAAACCAAGGGTATGTCTCATTATTTGATTTAATCTCGTTCCTTTTTTAATTTCATTTTTTACATATGGAACTAATTTTTGAATAATTTCCTCTCTAGATAAAATATTTTCATTTTTGAAAATTTCTTTTTCGATATTTGCTAACATATAAGGTGAATGATAAACTGATCTTCCAATCATAACACCATCAACTTTATTTAGATGATTTTTTATATCATTAGTAGATGTGACCCCACCATTTATTATTATTTCCAAATCTTTAAAATCTTTTTTTAACTTATAAACCATTTCATACTTTAAAGGCGGTATGTTTAAGTTTTGTTTTGGAGTAAATTTTCCTAACATTGCTTTTCTAGCATGAATTATAAAAGTTTTGACACCAGTAGATTTTAATAAATTTATAAAATTGAAAAGACTTTCATAATCTTCTACATCATCATATCCAATTCTAGTTTTTACAGTAACTGGAAGTTTTGTTTTTGATTGCATTTCATTTAAGCAATCTGCAACAAGATGTGGATCTTTAATTAGGCATGCTCCAAATTTATTTTTTTGAACTTTCTTGCTTGGACATCCAAGATTTAAATTAATTTCATCATATCCAAAATCTTCACCGATTTTTGCAGCATTTGAAAGTAATCTTGGTGATGATCCGCCAAGCTGAAGTGCTACAGGTTTTTCATCTAAGTTAAAAGATAGAAGTTTTTTCTTGTCACCTCTATCAATTGCCTCCGATACAACCATCTCAGTATATAACAATACATTTTTGCTGATTAATCTTAAAAAGTATCTCTCATGACGGTCTGTGCAATCCATCATAGGAGCAACTGAAACTTTCCTATTCATTAATATCTTTTATATTATTTTTCTATGAATTTGTAGTGTCTGTTTCTTCAGAGTTTGTTTCTGAACTTTGTTTTTCAGCTTCTGATATTTCGTCAAGGGAAACATCGCCTTCTTCTGTTTTTTCTTCTGCTGCTTCTACATTAGTTTCTGTTGATCCTTTTAATTCATCCAAATCTTCTTTTGAAACTTTTATTTTCTCTGGTATTTTTCTTGCTCTTTTTGAAGGAAGTATTGGAGTGCCACTTTTTGAGATCTCTCCTTTATATAAATTTTGAAAATCATCACCTACTTCTTCATCTTCTTCTGGATTTTCGTCAATCTGCTCAACATGTTTTCTTAATTTATATATTGCGCTATCTGTTAGTTCTGAAACTTTAACATTTTTTTCGGCGATCTCTCTTAAAGAAATTACAGTATTTTTATCGTTATCCCTTTCAACAGTTGGTTCAACACCTGAATTTAACTGTGTAGCTCTCTCTTTAGCTACTAAAACTAATTCATAAGGACTTTTTACTTTATCTATACAATCTTCTACCGTTACTCTTGCCATGCGAGTTATTTATACCTCGGTAAATTTAAAATCAAGCTATTTCTATTGATATTGAGGGTTTAATTTATCCTTGATTATGAATAATAATACAATTGATAAGAAAATGTATATTCCAGAAATAATGGAAATGTTTTCAATTGTTAAACCTTTATCAATTAAAGCCCCAAATAATGCCGTTCCAAAAGCTGTGGCAAATACCATTAAAGCTGTGGTTAAAGCCTTGATCGCGCCAATATGTTTTACTCCATAAATTTCAGCCCACGTTGAAGAGCCAAGAACGTTAGCTAAACCATTTGAAATACCAATTAAACCTAAAAAGAAAAAAGATGAAATGGAGCTTTTAAAGTAAAATAAAACTCCCGCAGATAATAAGAGAGGTATATTCATATAGATCAAGAGCTTTCTGCTTGTAAATTTATCAATTAAAAAACCTGCTAAAAATAAAGTTATTACAGATGCAACAGAGTAGACCATAAAAGATTGAGCAATAACATATTGCCCCCACCCTTTTGATGAAAGTATAAATGATTGATAAACAAATACACCAGTTGCAATCCAGGGCATTGCAAGCATATTCATGCATAAAATATAAAATCTATAATCTTTTAAAACTTCAGATCTAGTCCAATTTTTAATGTTTGTTAATTTCTTTTCATTTTCAGACAATTCTTCACGAGAGTCAAAATTAAGTTTTTTAATTAAAATAAAAGAAATAATGGGTAAGAAAAGTAAAATTAAAATAGATATATAAGTCCATATTAACCTCCAATCAATCACACTTAACAAATAAATCATAAAAACAGGTAAAACAAATTCTGCTGAAGACAAACCAAACCATCCTGTGCTTAAAGCTTTTCCTCTAGATTTTGTAAAATAGCGTGAAATAGTTGTTGTTGCTGTATGAGACATCATTCCTTGACCAGAAAATCTCATTAAAAAAATTGCAATAAAAAGAATTAATATAGAGGAAATTTTTGAAAAAAAATAACAAGAAAAAGATAAAAGCAACGTAACCAAAAGAGCAAATTTGAAAATATTAATATCATCAATTTTTTTACCTACCCAAATAAGCAAGAAACTACTCAATAAAGTTGCTGATGCATATATTGTGCCAAATTGTCCATGTGTGATGGATAATTCATTTCTAATACTAGTATTAAAGATCCCTAAAAAAAAACTCTGTCCAAAACTAGAAAAAAATGTAAAGATAAAACCAAATACAATTACTTTTAAACTTAATTTGTTAAACATTATTTATGTCTTGTAAAGTTGCATTTATCGGTCTTGGGGTCATGGGTTATCCAATGGCTGGTTATATATCAAAAGGTGGTCACAGTGTAACTGTTTTTAATAGAACAAAATCTAAAGCTGATAAATGGATTAATGAATACAAGGGTAAAATTGCAGAAACACCAGCTGATGCTGCAAAAGATGCAGAATATATTTTTACATGCGTTGGTAACGATAATGATTTAAGAGAAGTTACGTTTGGTGAAAATGGTGCTTTTAAAACAATTAAAAAAGGCGCTATATACATTGATAACACAACAGCTTCAGCAACAATTGCTAGAGAAATTTACGAACACGCTAAAAAAAATGGGTTTGGTTCTTTAGATGCTCCAGTTTCTGGTGGTCAGGCTGGTGCTGAAAATGGTGCATTAACAGTTATGGTTGGTGGTGATCAGGCTGATTTTGATAAAGCTAAAGATAAAATTGATTGTTACAGCAAAAAAATGAAACTACTTGGTAATGCCGGTAGTGGTCAACTTGCAAAAATGGTTAATCAAATCTGCATTGGCGGATTAGTTCAGGCATTATCTGAAGCAATAAACTTTGGAATGAAAGCTGGTTTAAATATGGAAGATGTAATCGAAGTAATTTCAAAGGGAGCAGCTCAATCATGGCAAATGGAAAATAGATACAAAACTATGATTGATGACAAGTTTGACTTTGGTTTTGCTGTAGATTGGATGAGAAAAGATTTAAAAATTGCGATGGATGAAGCTAAAAATAACGGTTCGTTATTACCAATTACAGAAGTTGTAGATAAATATTATGCTGAAGTTCAAGCTATGGATGGAAATAGATGGGATACATCCAGCTTAATCAGAAGATTAAGAAAATAATACTGTATGCAGCCAGCATACTATGAAAACTTAGAAGAAATTCAAAATAAGTATTGGTCTATGTTAAACGATGCTGTGACTAACAGGGCTTCACCATTTAGAATTCCAGTCTTCATGTGTGCACATCAAGATGAGATTGATGGAAGAATAGTTGTTTTAAGAAAATCAGATAGAGTAAATAACTTATTACAATTTCATACCGATCTTAGATCTCCTAAAGTAGATATTCTAAAGAAAAATAACAAAGCTTCTTTGCTTTTTTATGATAAAGAAGAAAAAATCCAATTAAGAGTTAAGGTTGATTGTGAAATCAATAATCAAAATTTAATTACAGAGGAGTCTTGGAAAAAAACTCAACACATAAGTAGAAGGTGCTATTTAACTGATAGCCCCCCCCGGAACTACGTCGGAAAAACCAACATCTGGTATGATATCTAAATTAGAAGATTTTGATTATACAATGGAGCAAAGTGAAGAAGGTTATAAAAATTTTACTGTAATTAAATGTAAAATTAAATCTATTGAATGGCTTTATTTAGCTGCTAAAGGACATAGAAGAGCAAAGTTTGATTTAGAAACTAATAAAAATGCTTGGTTGGTTCCTTAATTTTTTTCTATATTTGATAGTTTCTTTCTTAATTTTGAGGATAAATTTTTAAACCATTCCTTCTCTTTACCAGACTCAGGTAAAACAGCTCCATATTCTATCATTTGTGACGGTGGCAAATCGTTAATATAAACCCATACTTGAGTTTCATCTAATTTTGTTTTTTTAACTAAAACATTTTTTAATTCTGATATTAATTTGTCTTTTACAATTTTAGTTCTTCCTGCTCTTATTTGACCAAGCAAAAATATAGATGACTCTTTTACTTTCTTGCCTCCCATAAAATGATTATTTTTTTTCGTTTTATTAAATATTACTTGTGCGAAATACGTATTTGCACCCGTAACAACATTATGAACTTTTGTAATTCCTTCTGCTAAATTTTTTTGTTGTTTTGAGGTTAAATTAAAGTTTGAGTTTGTTACTGTATAAGTTGGCATAATGATTAAAATATAGATTTTGAGTATTTTTTCCAATTGTTCTGATAATGTTTAGTATTTTCAAATACAGCTTTTTTTTCTTCTTCAGTGACTTCTCTCATAACTTTTCCAGGTGAACCAATTACTAATGAATTGTCAGGTATTTCTTTATTTTCAGTAATTAAGGCTTTTGCTCCAATGATACAATTTTTTCCAATCTTAGCATTATTCAAAATTACAGCCCCTATTCCAATCAAACTGTTATCTCCAATAGTACAACCATGTAGCATGACCATGTGTCCAACTGTTACATTTTTTCCAATTTTAAGAGGATAGCCAGGATCTGTATGTAAAACGCTTCCATCTTGAACATTTGAGCCTTCTCCAACATAAATATTTTCAATATCACCTCTTAAAGTTGCATTGAACCAAATACTTGTGTTTTTTTCTAAGGTTACGTCGCCAATTATAGTTGCGTTAGGGGCAACCCAATTTTCGCCAGAATTTTTTGGTTTTTTATTTTCCAAATCGTAAAACATACTTTATATAATACTTAACATGTCATTAACCAAAACTCCAATATGTGATTTCGGAAAAAAAGCAGATAACTTTGAATTAAAATCAACAGATAACAAAGTCATTTCACTTAATGATGTTAAAGGTGAAAATGGAACATTAATAATGTTTATATGTAACCATTGTCCATACGTAAAGGCAGTTATAGACAATATTGCAGAAGATTGTAAAAATTTAGAATCTCATGGAATAAAATCAGTAGCAGTTTGCTCAAATGATGTAAAAAATTATCCAGAAGACTCTTTTGAAAATATGATTAAATTTTCAAAAAATCATAATTTTAATTTTCCGTATCTCTTTGATGAAACTCAAGAAGTTGCAAAAAAGTATAGAGCCGTATGTACCCCAGATTTTTTTGGATACAATAAAGATTTAGAGTTACAGTATAGAGGAAGAATGAGAGAGCTAAAAGATTTAAAACCAATAACTACTGGTGATAGTGATCTTTTTAAAGCAATGAAGGAAATTGCCAAAACTGGAAACGGACCTAAAAATCAAATTCCAAGTATGGGTTGCAATATAAAGTGGATTAATAGTTAATGTATTTAATAGTAACGAGATCTTTTCCACCAGAAGCTGGTGGCATGCAAAACCTGATGTGGGGTTTAACAAACGCTATCTCAAAACATTATATGGTTAAAGTATTTGCCGACCATAATGATGATAGCAAATCCTTAGATGAAAATGTTTCTTACAGTATAGAGAGAATTGGTGGCCCTAAATTAATTAGAAAATATAGAAAATCTTACTTGGTTAATGATTTTATAAAAAATAATAAAAACATTAAAGGGGTTATAGCTGATCATTGGAAAAGCTTAGAACTCATTAAAACAAACAAGAAAAAAATTTGTTTAATTCATTCAAAAGAAATTAATCATAGAAAAGGTAGTTTTCTTAATAAGAGAGTTTTAAACGTTCTGAACAATGTTGATTATGTAGTTTCAAATTCTAAATTTACCAAAAATCTTGCAATAGATAGCGGAGTAAAAGGTCAGAAAATTATTGTAATTAATCCAGGCATTGAACCATTAAAAGAATTAAGTAAAGAAATTTTATTTGAAGCCGAAGATATGCTTCAGCATAAAAATCCTAGGTTGATAACTGTTTCACGACTAGAAAAACGAAAAAACCACGAAAAAATAATCATGTCCTTAAGAAATTTAAAACAACTTTATCCAAATATTATTTATACATGTATTGGGTATGGTGAAGAAGAAGAAAATATTAAAAAATTAGTTAAAGAATTAAACCTTGAAAATCAGGTATTATTTTTAAAAAATATATCTCAAGAATTAAAAAATGCACTTTTAGCAAAATCTAATTTATTTGTAATGCCATCTGTAATTTATAAAAAGTCAGTAGAGGGTTTTGGTATTGCTTATATTGAAGCTGCCCAATATGGCTTACCTTCTATTGGTGGTAAAGATGGAGGGGAAGCAGATGCAATAAAAAATAATGAAACAGGTATTATTTGTGATGGCAATAGTCTTGATGAAATTTATTCTAGTATAGATTTAATTTTAAAAAATAATTCATATAAAAATTTTATAAATAAAACTAAAGAATTTGCGAAAAAATTTGAGTGGGACAATATTATTAAGCAATATTTTAAAATATTATGATAGTTTTAATCTATGTTAGATAAATTTAATGGAATCATTTACCTTGTAGTATTTTTGGTTCACTTTGTTGCTTACGCAGTTTACGCATTCAGATGTTTGTTCACTACCAAAAAGTTTGTGGATCAATACGGAATGGGAGATGGAGCAGCAATTATGACAAGGTTTTTTGGTTCTATTTTTGTTGGTTCAGTTTTAATGGCTATCTATGTAGGATTTTTAAGACCAGGTGGATTAGAAAACACTTGGGCATTCTTTAATTTAATATTTTTGCAAAATGCTTCGGCTTTTCTTTTTGCAATATGGTCACACCAAAAAGGAAATCTAGGTACAAATAAAAAAACTTCAGTTGAGGGTGTTATTGCACCTGGTGTATTAACTTTGCTCAGTGCCATTCTGTGCTACGGCTTATCTGACAAAATTTATATTTAAATTTTTTTAATTATATATTCTAAAACCTTCTCAGGGCTAAGATTGCTTAAATCTTCAACCTGTATAGCTTTAAAGTTTTCTCTCTCAATACTAACTTTATAAGCTGTCGTATGAGATCCAAATAAAGTTAAACCTTTAGAACCTAAGTGGGCTGCCATATGGGCTGGGCCAGTATCATTTGCAATGATAAAATTACTATCTTTAATTAATGAAGAAAGTTGCGAAATACCTAAAACATTTTCATCATTTAATATACTTATTGCATTAATACTCTTAGCTTCATCGATTTCTAGAGGCCCAGGTGCAACTAAAATTTTATATTCATCTTTGAATTTTTCTTTTATTAAATTAATTAATTCATTGTAGTAAGGCCATTTTTTAGAAGTTAAATGAGGAGAGCAAAAGGGAAATAAAACTATATATTTTTTTAAATTATATTTTTCTTTGATTTGGTTTATTTTAGAGCATGACCAATTAAAATCTGGTTTCATTGTATTTTTAGTATTTAAACCAGATGTCTTAAGCTGGTGATCAAAACGATCTAAAACTGATTTTTTATCAAATTCATCTTTATTGATACCTTTTGGTAAAGTAGTTTCTGAACTGGACCATTTTTCTAAATTTGAATTAGGAAATAAAATTGTTTTATAAAACTTTGTTCTTGAAGAATTTTGTAAGTCATAAACCTTGATAAAATTTAATTTTTTTAGTTTTCTCATTAATGAAAAAAGGTAAATTAAGTTAAATCTTGATAATCTTTTGTCTAAAATCACTTCATTTATAAATGGGTTTTTCTTAAATAATTCGAAATATGGATTGGTAGTTAAAAGATAAATTTGAGAATTTTTATGGTTTTCAGATATATCTTGAATTGCCCCACTTGCTTGGGCTATATCTCCTAATGAACCATGTTTAATAATTAAAATATTAGACATATTTTAAACAACTTAACATAATATAAATTTTTATGAATAAAATTCTAGTTGAGATATCAGTTGGAGAACTTCTGGATAAGATCTCTATCTTAAAAATTAAAAAAGAAAAAATCAAAGATCCTGAAAAACTTAAATTTATTGAGGATGAGTATAAAATTCTACAAACACAGTTAGATAATAATGTAAAATCAGATAAAAAACTGGATGAATTGTTTGAGTCTCTAAAAAAAATAAATTCAAAACTTTGGGTAATTGAAGATGAAAAAAGATTGTGTGAAAAAAACTCAGATTTTGGTGAAAAATTTATTAAGTTTTCTAGAGATATTCATTTCTTAAATGATGATAGATCTAAAATCAAATTAGAAATAAATACTTACACTGGCTCAAAAATAAAAGAAATTAAAGAATATACTAATTATTAAATTTTTTAATGGCACTTCATTTTACCAAAGAAGAGTTTTTAAATAGAAAAAATAAAGTCCTTAAATCAATGAAAGAGCAAAATATAAATGCTCTATTAATTTTTAGACAAGAGTCAATGTACTGGCTAACCGGTTATGACACTTTTGGTTATGTTTTTTTTCAGTGTTTGGTTTTAAAAGATAATGGTGAAATAGTCCTGTTAACCCGAGCACCAGATTTAAGACAAGCACAAAATACTTCAAATATTGAAAATATAAAAATTTGGGTTGATAAAGATGGTTCAAATCCAACAGATGATCTTAAGAAAATATTAGATGAATTGAATCTTAAGGGAAAAAACTTAGGTATTGAATATGAAGCTTATGGTTTAACAGGAAGAAATACTTTAAAATTAAATAAGTCTTTAGATAACTATTGTTCCATTCAAGACAAATCAGAATTAATTACTAAACTAAGAGTAGTTAAATCAAATGAAGAAATTGTATATGTTAAAAAAGCAGCTGAACTTGCTGATCGGGCCCTTGGAGAAGTTTGGAAACATGCAAAAGCAGGCGTAAGCGAATCCAAAATTCTTGCAGAAATGAATAGAGTAATTTTTGAAGGAGGTGGAGATTATCCTGCTAATGAATTTATAATTGGTTCAGGTAAAAATGCCCTCTTATGTAGATATCAAGCAGACAAACAAATCTTATCAAACAAGGATCAATTGACTGTAGAATGGTCAGGAACTTATCGACATTACCATTCTGCAATGTTTAGAACTATACCTATCGGAAAAGCTGACCCAAAACATTCTAAAATGCATGAAGCATGTATGGAAAGCTTAAAAAATTGCGAAAGCAAATTAAAACCAGGAAACAAAATTGGAGAAGTATTTGATGTCCATGCAAAAACTTTTGATGATTTGGGTTTTAACAAATCTAGAATGAATGCATGCGGATATTCATTAGGAGCAACATTTTCTCCAAATTGGATGGATTGGCCAATGCTATATACAGGCAACCCGTATGTAATAGAACCAGGCAATATTTTCTTTATGCATATGATCTTAATGGATTCAGATAATGAATTAGCGATGAATTTAGGTGAAACTTATCTTGTAACAAAGAATGGCAATGAAAGATTAGGTAAACAAAAGTTAGATTTGGTAATTCTTTAGTTAAAACTATATTTTTTTTCTAAAAATTTAATTAAATTGTGAATAATAAAAGTCATAAATAAATAAATACCTCCAGCAACAATAAATACCTCAATTGGCTTAAAAGTCGTTGAGATTATATATTTTGCGACACCAGTTAAATCCATTAATGTCACTGTACTTGCTAAAGAAGTTCCTTTCATCATTAATATAATTTCATTACCGTATGCTGGAAGAGATTGTCTTATAGCTACTGGTATTTGAATTTTATAAAAAATAATTTTGTTAGATATTCCCAAACTTTTTCCAGCTTCAATAATCCCTGGTTTAATAGTCTGAAAAGCAGATCTTAAAATTTCTGAAGTATATGCACCTGTATTTAAAGCAAATGCTATAATTGCACACCAATAAGGTTCTTTAAAAACGACCCATAAAAAGGTTGATCTAAAGTATTCTATTTGTCCTAAACCAAAATAGATAATAAATATTTGAACAAGTAATGGTGTTCCTCTAAAAACGTAAGAATATCCATAAGCAAATTTGTTTATGAATATATTTTTATTTAACCTTAGAATTGCAAAAAGCAGACCAATGAATAAGCCAAAAAATAAAGATAAAGATAATAATTTTAATGTTACAACGGTAGCACTTAGCAATTTTGGCAGACTAGTTATCATTAAACTAATATCCATTAAAAGCCCCTACTATATTTAATTTCTAATCTATTAATTAACTTCATGCTTAAAAATGTAAGTGTCAAATATAAAACTGCAGCAAATGAATAAAAGAAAAGTGGATCTCGTGTTGAACCAGCTGCAATATATGATTGTCTCATGATCTCTACTAAACCTGTAACTGATATTAAAGATGTATCTTTTAAAGTTATTTGCCAAACATTACTCAAATTTGGAATCGCTAGTCTTAGCATTTGAGGCATGATCACTCTAAAAAAATAAGCAAATTTTTTAAGTCCTAATACTTGTGAAGCTTCAAATTGTCCTTTGTCTATAGATTGTATAGCTCCTCTAAAAACCTCTGTTGAGTAGGCACCTGATATAATGCCAATAGCAAATGAACCAGTTATAAATGCATTAATTTCGATATAATCATTATAACCAAACATTGATGCCACAAACATAACAGCACCACTTCCTCCAAAAAAAAATAAATAAATTACTAATAACTCTGGAACCCCTCTGATTACTGTTGTGTAAGAATTTCCGATAAAATTAAGGAATTTGTTTTTTGATAATTTGAGAGGAGTAAATATTAATGCAAAAAGAAAACCTATTAACATTGCTGTTATTGAGACAGCAATAGTCATTAGAGTGGCTACAAATAATTCATCACCCCAACCTGTTTTTCCAAATGCTAGAAGTTCCATAAGACTGGCGACTATATATTATAGTCGCCAAATCTAAAATTAATTACATAGAAGCGTCGAAACCAAACCATTTAATAGCAATTCTACTAATGTCTCCATTTTTTCTTGCTTGATTAATGGCTTTGTTGAAAGCATTCAAGAGTTGAGTATCATCTTTCCTAATACCAACACCAACTCCATTACCAAATGCTCCACCTGAAAAAGTTGGTCCAACAAGAACAACTGGTTTTCCAGATTTTTCTGCATAATCGCTAAATGCTACTGCAGCAGCTAATGCAGCATCGCATCTTCCCGCTGCTAAATCTAAGTTAACTTCATCTTGAGTTTTGTAAGTTCTTACATTTACTTTACCTACATCACCAGACTCTAAAAAGTTTTGGTGAATAGTAGCAGTTTGTACACAAACTGTTTTACCAGCTAGTGCTGCTGTTAAAGTTTTAAGATCTTTTTTAACTGCGCCTGTCTTTTTACCAAGATTAATTCCTTCAGAAGTTTCCATACCTTCAAGACTTGAACCTTTCATAACTGCTAATGAAGCAACTTCGTCTGCATAACCTTGAGAAAAACTAATTGCTTTTTGTCTTTCTGCGGTAATCGACATTCCTGCCATTATTGCATCGAATTTTCTCATTATAAGTGCTGGAATCATTCCATCCCAATCTTGTTCTACGATTTCACATTGTGATCCAATGTATCTGCAAAGTGTCCAAGCTAATTCAACCTCAAATCCAATAAGTTTGCCTGAAGCATCTTTTGAATTCCAAGGAGGATAGGCACCTTCAGTTCCAATCTTTATTTTATCGGCATAAGAACTTCCGATTAATAAGAAAGATACAAGAACTGCTAAAATTGTTTTTTTAAATATATTCATAAATCCCTCCATATAAAAAATAATTATTTCACAATTTTGATGAATTAAAAAGAAAAATCTAGTGATTTATTGAAGAAGAAAAATTCCAAGAACAGTCGAAACTAGGTATATAAACTCTATCTAGGGTAGCATTTCCAAAATTTTTATTAAAAACTTTTAACCATTTATCTACTTGTTTGGGTTTTTTATCTTGGCTTCCAACCTGCGCAGTTATAACTCCATTTGGTTTTAAAATTCTTACTAATGAGTCCATGTTCTTTGCTGCTAAATCAATACAAAACTGATCATCGTTTAAATCTACAAAAATTTTATCATACCTGTCATCTTCAACTTTTTTTATACTTTCAAATGCATCACCCCAAACACATTTAACTGAATTTTTTCTGGTAGATTTATTTCCTATAGACCCAAGGTGCTTTTCGCAAACATCAACAACTTCAGGATCCAATTCAAACCAATCTATATATCCAAAACCTTTTGATATACACTCTCTAGCTACTCCCCCATCTCCTCCACCAATAATTGCCGCTGTTTCTTTATCTTTATTTAATTTTAAACCAGCATTAACAAATGTACCGCTGTAAAGATGTTCGTCCGATGTAGCCACCTGAATTTCATTATCTATAAATAAAGATTTTCCGAATTGTTCTAGATCTAAGATTTCAATATGCTGTCCTACCTTGGATGTAAAATCTTCAAGAACATTTTTTACCACATAGGATTTTCTTAAACCTGGAGAACTGTAAATGTCGTGGTAAAGAGAAATAGTGTCTCTATTAAATTCCTTTTTTACTATTCTTTTATGTTCTATTTCTTTTCTTATTATATCCAAAGCAATTGATGGAGAAACTTTTCCACAAGTAAAGAAATCAAAACTAATAATACCTTTTTCAGGAAATGTATGAAAACTTATGTGGCTTTCTGCTAAAAGTGCAACCATAGTAAAGCCCTGAGGCTTAAATTTATATTTTGATATCTCTAAAACAGTTACTTTTGCTTTTTTAGCAATTTTATAAACTAACTTTTCATAGAAGGAAGGTTCATATTCCTTTTTAGTACCAATAATATCTAGTGTTATGTGCTCCCCAACTTTAGTCATAAAAAATTATTCACTTTTATAATATTTTACTTTATCTAAAATTTTTTCCATCTCAGAAGATGAAAGAATCTTAGGTTCCCCTAACTTTAAAGCAATTATATATTGATGACAAATATTTTCTACTTCTTGCGCAAGTTCAAATGCTTGTTTTAAATTTTGTCCGAATGCAACCTGACCATGATTTGACATCAGGCAAGCCTTTCTATTTTCTAGCGAGTTAATAATATTTTTTGATAACTCAGACGTTCCAAAAGTTGCATAATCTGCACACTTAATGTCGTTTCCTCCTGCTAATGCAACCATATAATGAAAAGCTGGTATAGGTTTTCCATGTGATGATACAGCTGTAGCATGAGGAGAGTGAGCATGAACAATAGCTCTAGCTTCTGCTTTGTTAGTATAAATATCTTGATGGAAACGCCATTCAGATGAAGGTTTTTTTCCAGAATTAAACCATCTCAAAAAATCTTTTTTTTCGCCTAATGATAGAAAAACTATATCTTCAGGTTTAAGATCATCATATTTTTTTCCTGAAGGAGTTATATAAAAGCCATCTACATTATTTTCAGTGGCTTTTACTGATACATTTCCCGATCTAAGAGGTGATAAGTTTGTAGAATTAAGTTTTTGCGCAAATTCTATTATATCTTCCCTTGTCTTTAGGTTTTCCATTATTTCTTTTTAATTTCTTTTTCACAAAATTTCTTTGCTTCGTTTATATCAAAGTTTTCAGCTGTATTTTTTTGTGCAACGATGCAAGCTGAAATAGATTTATTTCTATTATGATCGCTAAAATTAGAAATAACAATCATACCAACTATTATTAAAACTATTATTAAAATATTTTTTTTCATTTAAATAATTTTCCTAAACCTTCTTCAGAAGCTTCACAAATACCTTTTTCTGTAATTAGCCCACTAATATATTTTGCTGGAGTTATATCAAAAGCTAAATTCATTGTTTTACTTTTTTTTGGATAAATTAAGACTTTTTTAACATTGTTATTCTCATCCAAACCTTCGACATGTGATAATTCTTCTGAATTTCTTTCCTCAATTGGAATATCTTTAAAATCTTTTATATCCCAATCAATTGTTGAGCTCGGTAATGCTACATAAAAAGGTACATTGTTATCATATGCTGCTAATGCTTTTAAATAAGTTCCAATTTTATTTGCTACGTCCCCAGTTGAAAGAGTTCTGTCAGTTCCGACAATACACATATCCACCTCGCCTCTTTGCATTAAAATTCCTCCGGTATTATCTGCAATAATAGTATTTGGAACCTCTTCTTCGTTTAATTCATAAGATGTTAAATTGGCTCCTTGGTTTCTTGGTCTTGTTTCATCTACCCAAACATGCACAGGTATACCTTTTTTATGCGCATGATAAATTGGTGAAGTTGCTGTGCCCCAGTTAATTGTCGCTAACCACCCTGCATTACAATGAGTTAAAATATTTACTGTGCCTTTCTTTTTATTATAAATTTCCTCTATTATTTTTACTCCACTAATTCCTATATTTTCACAAAATTTAACATCCTCTTCGCAAATTTCTTTTGCTTCATTCAAGGCAATTTTCAAGATTTCATTGCTATTAACTCTTGATAATTTTTTCATCATGCGATCAACTGCCCATTTAAGATTTATAGCAGTTGGTCTTGAGTTGATTAATTCTTCACTAGTTTTTTTTAAAAAAGATTGATCATTATTTTCTATAATCGCTAAAACTAAACCATAAGCAGCAGTGGCTCCAATTAGTGGTGCTCCTCTTACTTCCATTACTTTTATAGCATTTATTGCATCTTTGACTCTTTTAAGATCCTTAATTACAAACTGATGTGGAAGTTTTGTTTGATCAATAATTTTTACAATATTATTCTCAAACCAAATCGTACGGTATTCTTTTCCTTCTATTTTCATTATTTAATTCTATTTAAACTTTCTGCTGGCCATGTTTTTTCTCTATCATACATTTTATCATGACAGATTGACTTATCGGAGATTTCAATCCATGGGTCTTTATCTTTTATAAATATGTGAGCTTGTGGTTGTATTGGATTTTCTAAAGTTTGAGTTCTTAATGCTATTCTTCCTTTTGAGATACCATACCTACAAAAAACATAAACTCCGCAAATAATGCAAAAATAGGCATGATATCCTTTTCCACTTCCTGTGGGTAAATTAATTGAAGCTACATCTCCACTAATTTTAAAATCTTCCTCCATTATCATTGTATGGATTACAAATGATGATCCGGTAGATATTTTACAATTTTTGCAATGACACGCTTGTGTAAATAATGGTTTTCCTTCAACTTTATATTTTACGTTACCACAAGCACAATTCCCTTTTATTTCGTTTTTTTTACTCATAATTTTTTAAATTTTTGACTCAATAAGCTCCAATTTTTTTTTCATTATTTTAAAGTGTTAATAAAAAATGGGACTGCTATTTCAACTGTTTCTTTTCCATGATCTCCACCATTTGTGACTCCTCTTTCTCCACATTTTTTATACATTTTAATATATAGCTTTTTATATAATTTATTCGCTGCCTCTGGTTTTGTAGATGCCTTTTCAAATTTTTCTCTCCATTTTTTTAAATCCATATTAAAGGCTTCTTTAAAAATATCGGTTTGTTTTTCATGAATGAACCCATCGTCATTCATTACCCACCCTTCAGGAGCATAAATTTCACATTTATTAAAATGTACACAATTAGAGCAGTTGCTAGCAGGTGCATCATTATAAAAGTCATGGTGCCAACCTTCTTTTACAATTACCTCAACATCGCCTCCAGCTTTTTTCATTTTTTCCGCATAAGCAACGCAAAACTTTGCAAGTGTATAATCATCAGCACCTCCAAGTAAAAATAATATTTTTGCAGGAGTTGGGGTTGGTTTATCAAATGCTACATTAAAACAATCCGGAGCCATTGGAAGTGAAGCTTTGTAATAATTTTCTTCTCCAAGAATTACATCTGAGTATTTTTTCTCTACTGCCATATTTGAAGCCATTCCACCTCTTGATAAACCTGTAATACCTAATTTTTTTGCATCAACTCTTGGGTGTTTATCCAGTATTTTGTAAGCTACTAAAGCATCTAGCTCTCCAGCATTTACAGAAACTTTACCTTGATTAGATGATGTACCTTTTACTCCTCTACCTGTAAAACTATCTATTTCAAAAATACCAATATTATTTTTTAAAAGTTGATTTCTAAAATCGTTACGCCAAGACTGAGTTGGAGATGTAAAGCTACTGGGCCCTCCGCTACCATGGGCAACTACAACAACTGGTAAATTTTTACCTTCCTTTGGTAAAATCAACTTTCCAGATACTTCAACAGGTGAATTTACATAAGATCCATTGATTATTGTTAAGGGAATACCAGGATTGTAGCTAGTAAATTTTATTATTTCCTCTGATGCTTCACTTAAATATTTTAAAGGGGTAAAATGCGGAGGACGATTTACTTTAAAAAACCTTCCATTGCATTTCCAAGGAGGATTCCATGAAGTTCCACCTTTTAAGATTGCTTCTTTATCATTAATAAATTCACCCGAGTAATTAATATTTTCTCGACCTCCACTTTTAAAGGTTAGTGACTCGGAAATTTTGATTTTATTTCCTTTAATTTTTCCTTTAAATTTAATATTTTTATTCTGCCATCTATTAAATGGCCCTAATGAAAATTCATTGTTTTCTACATTTACAACAAAAGCAGACTCATACCATTCATTTTTTCCTTGTTTACAAAGAATATCCATTTTCCATGAATTAGGATATTCTTCAGCAATTAAAGTATTAGTCCAAAATAAAGATAAAATAATTAAAGTTATAATTTTTTTCATTTATTAAGTATCCTTCCTGCAATTGTTTTCAATTTGTCTTTAGTTTTTTGAGTTCTTTTTTCTGGAGCAGTAATGATGGCTACATCTAAACAATTGTTGGTTGGATCTTTTGGATCAATGTGTTTTTCAAAGTTATCTATAAGATTTTTAATCATATTCTTTGCCTTGGCTGCATTTCCTAAAAGAACTTTTATAACCTGTTGTACATCAACATTCTCATGATCAGGATGCCAGCAATCATAGTCTGTAACCATCGAAACTGAAGCATATCTAATTTCTGCCTCTCTTGCTAATTTAGCTTCAGGCATATTGGTCATTCCAATTACATCTGCTTTCCAAGATCTATATAAATTGGACTCGGCTAAAGTTGAAAACTGTGGCCCTTCCATAACCACATATGTTCCGTTCCTTTGATATTCAATATTTTCCTTTTTAATAGCTTCTTCACATGCATTCATTAAACCATTTGATGTTGGGTGAGCCATTGAAACATGTGCTACAATCTCATCATCAAAAAAAGTTTTGTTTCTTGCAAATGTTCTGTCTATAAACTGATCAACAATAACAAATTTACCTGGTGGTAGATCTTCTTTTAAAGATCCTACCGCTGATACTGAAACAATATCTGTAACACCTAATTGTTTTAGAGCATCAATATTTGCTCTAAAGTTAATTTTTGATGGATTAATAAAATGACCCCGTCCGTGCCTTGGAAGAAAATAAACTTCCTTATTATTGTAAGTTGTTTTTAAAATTTTGTCAGAAGGCTTACCCCAGGGTGTATTAATATCTAATAAATCCCTGTCTTTAAATTCTTCAACGTCATAAAGGCCACTTCCACCAATTACTGCTAATTTATTGTTTGCCATATACAAAAAATAATTTATTTATTTATATAACTCAAATTAATATGGATTTAAAAGAATATATTAGATCAATACCAGACTATCCCAAAAAAGGTATTCTATTTAGAGACATTACAACCTTAATTAAAAATGAAAAGGCGTTCTCAGAAACAATAAACTTGATAGTAGAAAGGTCAAAAAGTTTTGAATTTAATAAAATAGCTGCAATTGAATCTAGGGGATTTGTTTTTGCATCTGCTGTTTCATATTTACTTAAAAAGCCATTTATATTACTTAGAAAAAAAAATAAATTACCTGCAGAAAGATATTCTGTTGATTTTGAACTTGAATATGGAACTGCTACTATTGAAATGCATAAAGATTCAATAAATAAAAACGATGGAGTGTTAATTATTGATGATTTAATTGCAACTGGTGGTACAGCAGAAGCTGCAGCTAAAATTATTGAAATGTCCAGTGGTAAAGTAGCAGGATTTATTTTTGTAATTAATCTTTTTGACTTAGGCGGCTGCGATATTTTAAAAAGTAAAAATTACAAAATTGAAAATTTAATTGAGTTTCCAGGACATTAACTTTAGTCAAACAAAGATTTGACTCTATACCATGATTTTTTACCTATCATGGAATTAAAAAGACCAGAAAATCTAGCGTAATACATTGTCTGTTTTTTTTTATTATAAATAACTGTAAAAAAAATCATTTTGAAAAAAGATCTAATAAATTTTCCAAATAAAGCAAAAAAGGCATAAAAATAATTTGTATATTTTTTTTTATAATAGAATGCTGACCACATCCAATGCCAATTTCTAAACATCTCAGTTTCAATTGAATATTGTGGATCCGTAGCAGCAGATCCTTTATGGCCCAAATGATTTATTAATAATTTTGAGCTGCAAAAAACTCCACCATTCATTAATTTAATTCTTCTACATAAATCAGCTTCTTCAAAATATAAAAAGAAATTTTCGTCAAAATAAAATTCAGTGTTAATATTTTTTGTGTCAAATAACATTGAGCATCCAATAACAAAATCAACCTCTTTAAGATTAAATTCATTAAACTTATTATGATTTGGACTCAAATCAAAACTTCCGTAAGGCAAATAATGTGTTTGATCATTATATGATGGACCAATAACACTAAATTTTACTTTTCCTGATAAATATAAATCAATTTCATCAAAAAAATTTTCATTATATTCAACATCTGGATTTGAAATTAAAGCAAACCTAGTCTTTGTATTCTTTAATCCTAAGTTGTTACCACCACCATAGCCTAGGTTCTTACCTGATAAAATTACATTTACATTATTATATTTGTCTTCAATTTTTTTTTTAAATTCTTGATTGGTAGAATTTTCTACAACTAAAATTTTAACTTCTTTTTTAATTGAATCTAAACAATTAAATAATATTTCCTCATTTGTTTTGAAAGTGACTATTATTACTGTTAAATCTTTAAGATTATTCATTAATAAATTGTTTAATATGTATAATAAATGAATATATATATAATTGAAAAAAATCTATGAAAATTTTTATTACTGGTGTTGCAGGATTTTTAGGAAGCCATCTTGCTGAAAGAATGCTTAATATTGGTCATGATGTTTTGGGAAATGACAATTTAATTGGCGGTGACTTAGAAAATGTTAATAAAAAAATTAAATTTTTTAAAACTGACTGTAATGACCTTGAGGGAATGGTTAAGATTACAAAAGATTGTGATATTGTTTATCATTGTGCTGCAACTGCACATGAAGGACTATCTGTCTTTTCTCCACATGTTATAACAAACAATATATTTCAAGCGAGTGTTTCGGTTATTACTGCGTCAATAAAAAATAAAGTTAAAAGATTTGTTTACTGCTCTTCAATGGCTAGATACGGAAATCAAAAACCTCCATTTACTGAGGAAATGCATCCAGCGCCAGTAGATCCTTATGGAGTTGCAAAAGTTGCTGGTGAGAATATTTTAAAATTATTAGCTGACTTAAATGACATGGAATGGAATATTGCTGTTCCTCATAATATTATCGGACCAAACCAAAAATATGATGATCCTTTTAGAAATGTAGTTTCGATTTTTATAAACAGAAATCTACAAAATAAACCTGCAATAATTTATGGAGACGGAAAACAAAAAAGATGCTTTTCATATATTGATGATGTAATTTTTTGTTTAGAAAAATTAGCTCTTGATAAAAAAATAAATAAACAAATTATAAATGTTGGACCAGATGAAGAAGAAGTAACAATAAAAGAAGTAGCAGAAATTGTTGCAAACGAAACAGGTTTTAATGAAAATCCAATATATCTAGCTGATAGGCCTAAAGAGGTAAAATTTGCAACTTGTAGCTCAGAAAAGTCTAAAAAACTACTTAACTATAAAACAAAAACCAATTTAAAAGATGCTATTAAAAAAACAATTGAATATATAAAAAAAAATGGAGTAAAGCCTTTTAAATATTATCTTCCAGTTGAAATAATTAATGATAAAACACCTGAATCCTGGGTAAAAAAATTGATTTAATATATTTGTGAAAAAAAAAATTATTGTTACAGGCGGTCTTGGTTTTATAGGCAGTAATCTTATCAATTTACTTTTAAAAAAGAATTGTGATGTTGTAAATCTAGATAAAATTTCTTATTCATCCAATTTTTACAATACAAAAGAATATAAGCAAAATAAAAGATATAAATTTATTAGATGTGATTTAAACAATAAAAATAAACTACGAAAGATTTTTAATAATTTTAAACCTTATGCAATTTTTAATTTAGCTGCAGAAACACATGTAGACAGATCTATTGATGGACCAGAAAATTTTATAAAAAGTAATATTTTAGGTGTATACAATCTACTTGAAGTATTTAAAAAATATTCAAAAAAAAATTCCAAAGCAAAACTAATTCATATTTCTACTGATGAAGTTTATGGTGATATTTTAAGAGGTAGAAGTGATGAAAATTTTCCTTATAAACCTAGCTCACCGTATGCGGCTAGCAAAGCTTCATCTGACCACTTGGTTTATTCATATGTTAGAACCTATAAAATACCAGCTATTATAACTAATTGTTCAAATAATTATGGACCTAAACAACATCCTGAAAAATTAATACCAAAACTAATTTATAACATAATAAAAAATAAAAAATTACCCATCTATGGGAGGGGATTAAATTCAAGAGAATGGATTTATGTTGAAGATCACTGCCAAGCATTAATTAGAATTCTTCAAAAAGGAAAGGCTGGAAATTTTTATAATATTGGATCAAATATTAATAAAACAAATATTCAAATTACTAAATCTTTAATTAATATTGCCAAAAAAAATATTAAAATTGGAAAAAATGTAAAAATTAATTTTGTAAAAGATAGGCCAGGTCACGATGTTAGATATGCATTAAATAGTAAAAAAACTATCAATGAGTTAAAATGGAAACCAAAGATTAATTTAATTAAAGGTCTTAATTTAACGTTTAAATGGTATTTAAGTAACCTAAAGTATTATTCCACATTAAAAATGAAGGAAGCTACCAAAAGAATTGGTTTAAAAAAATAATGAATTTGGTAGCGGGAAGTGGGATCGAACCACTGACCTCGGGCTTATGAGTCCCGCGCTCTAACCAACTGAGCTACCCCGCCATTCATTTTGTATTGATATATACTACTTTTATTTTTTAGTTCAAACAAGTTTTTAGCTAAATAATTTTCATAATTGCTATTTGATATGAAATTGAAATAATTTTAATT
>CACHQT010000008.1 GCA_902582105.1 uncultured Pelagibacteraceae bacterium | reverse complement strand
ATTGTTGCTCTTAAATTTTTTGTTCGAACATGTTGATCCTCAACTTCAATAGCTCCTGTACCTGCTTCTTGATATCCTCTTAATATTGTGTGCCCAAAATCAAATTGTCCAGATGGAATAAAGGTTAATTTATCCCTTTTATATTCATCTTTAATTTTAAATGTACCATATATTTGATTTCCAGTTCTATCTGCGTTTAAGCTTTTGCCATCAAGAACAGTAGTTATATCTGATCTTATTTTTCCTATTCCAAAAATCTTATCTAAGTATTTAGTGTCATCTTTAATAGGCGAAGTACTATAATACGTAATGTTATAGGTATTAGAATCTAAATTGCTGCCAGCGCTACCAACATCAACATCATCACTACCAAATCTAAAGGCAAACCCTTCTAGACCATAATCATCTGTAAATTTATCAAGACCAAAGGTTAAGGCGTTTGTATTAATTTTTTTTGTTGATGCAATACTAGTATCTCCTACTCTGCCAAGAGAAATACTACCTTCACTCCAATAAAAATAGTTTTTATTTGAGTCGTTTTTATTTTTAGTCGCAGATATTTTTTTTATAGATGAAATTGGTACAGCTTTTAAAGATGATAGTAAACTATTTGAAAAGTTTAGTTTGATATTCTGGTTTGATAAATTTTGTTTATCTTTATTTCTTCTAATCCACTTCAATCTATTTAAGGCTGAGTTAGTTGAAAAATTAATTGTTCTTTTTGCTAGTTCTACTTGGGCTTCTGCCATGCCAGTTCTATCACTATTTTTGGTAATCGAAGGACATGTTCCAGCAAAAATAGTAAATGGACAAACTAAATTATATTCGAATATCTGATCTATGCTTTCATGACCAGGACCACTTCCAATGTATATTTTTAAACCACTTGAGTTGAACGCAACTCCTCTAGGTTGTGTATTTGATGGAGACGCAAAGTCAAATTTACCATCCAAAACAAATGATGAAGTATCGAATGCATTTGTAAGAGAAATCTGACTGATACCCGGGCTACTATCGTGACTAATAATAAAAATTCTTTTTCCATTTGCACCAAACCTAATTCCTGCTGAGTTACCTACATTGGTATCGGTGCCACTTCCCATTTCAATTCCTGCTGTTGTAACAAGTTGAAGTGAGGTTATGTCGTATGGAGTTGAAAGAGTGTATTCTAATAATTTAGCAGAATAATCGTTTTGGCCAAACCAACTCAAAAATAATTTCGTGCCATCGTTGTTAAATTCAAAACCTTGAAGCCTAATTTTTCTATGTCCTGAGTATCCGTCTCCTACCAATGAAAAATTACCAGCCGCACTGTCATTCAAATTATCTGAAGAATCGAGATTTGTGGTTTGTTGTGCAAACGCACAAGTAGAAATATCATAAGGTGTAGTTAAATCATATCTGAAAAGTTTATCTTTATCTGCACCATTAGTTGCATCTCTTGTTGCAACAAATAATTTTGTCCCATCATGGTTTAATTCTAAATCATATGGTGTTTTTAGAACTTCAGTCATTGTGCATCTCTCACCATCACCTGCATAAGTTCTTGAACTTATATCGTAAGGTGTACTTAGATTAAATTCCATAATTAGGCCAGGATTAGTTTTGTTAGCAGAACTTGTAAAAAGTTTTGTTCCATCTTTGTTAAACTCAATACCAGCTATTATATTATTTTGGTTTTGATCACCATCATCAAATGCTACTGTTTGTACATGTGTAAGGGTAGCTTCTCCAAAGGAATTAGAAATAGGAAATAAAAATAATAAAATAAGGATAAATTTTTTTAAAAAGTTCATAAAAAAAAATATTTAATATCTTATTTTTTTAGATCTTCATATATTTTAGGTGCCCAAGTTTGTGCATCTTGAGAAGTGACGTGAAAGTCATATTTTTCAGGCTTTATAAACATTTGATTGGTATCTTCAAATCTTCCTTCTTTAATTGTATCTACCCAAACTATATAATCTGCAGGAAATAATTTTCTCGCTTCTGGGGTGGGACATATAAAATCAGCAACTACATAATTACCTTCATTTTTTAATTTCAGAGCAAATTCTGCCATTCTCTTTGCTTGTCTTGTTCTGCCCTCTGGAGAAAAATCCCAATCGTTTGCAGCTTTTCTAACTTCATCTGCATTAAGTCTTTTAGCATTAACCATTGGTGCCAAAGTCTCCGCAAGAGTTGTTTTCCCTGCACCTGGCAGTCCCATTATTAAAATAATTTTCATTATATTTTTTCTAAAGGATGATGAGACATAAGCTCTAGTCCATTTTGTCCCACGAGATACTGTTGTTCTAATTTAACACCTTCTTTGCCGCCCACTTTCCCAATATAACTTTCTAAAGTTATTGTCATATTTTTTTCGAAACTACCACCTTGTTCCCCACCGTCAGTTGGATATTTAATTTGAGGCCATTCATCACAAAGGCCAATTCCATGAACCATACATGAATAACGATTACCATAATAATCTTCAGGTAAAACCCAAGACTTTGAAACAAATTCTTTAAAAGACATTCCAGGTTTTATTAATCTTGCGTTATGATCAATTTGATCTGTAGCCATTGAATATAATTTTTTTTGCTTATCATTAAACTTATGACCAACCACATAAGCTCTCGAAATATCTGCACAATATCCGTATGGGCCTACCATATCAGTATCGAAAGCTACCATTTCACCAGTTTGCATTACTTTATTGCTACTTTCTTGCATCCATGGATTTGTTCTTTCACCTGACGAAAGTATTCTACATTCAATCCACTCTCCTCCATGTTCAATATTTGTTTTATGAAGTATGGACCAAAGCTCATCCTCAGTCATACCTGCTTTAAGTTCTTCTCGCATCTTTGCAACACCAATTTCCGCAACCTCTAAAGCTGCTTTCATGCATTTTAATTCCTCTGGTGATTTAATAACTCTTGCTTGTTCTAAAATTAATTTTGCATCAACAACTTCAATTCCAGCTTTATTTAAAGCGGTTACAGCAGGTCCATTGATAACATCAATTGCTACTTTTTTATTTTTGAAATAATTTTTTGATAAATCTTTTATTTCATTTACCCACTTTTTAAGTTGAGAACTTGCTTGGTCTCCGTTACTGAAATAATCCCATGTTATTGATGGTCTAATTTCATCTATTAAATCCAAATGCTTAGATAAAATCTCACAATTGAAATATTCATATAAGATTGTTGGTCCATCAACTGGTACAAAACAATATCTCGTTAAATTATGCATATTGTAAACACTCATGTTCACAGTATCTAAAGCGTACCTAATGTTTACTGGATCGAACAAGATGCAAGCTTCTAAATTATTTTTTACTAATTCTTTTTTTACTCTATCTAACCTGTAAGATCTTAATTTATCAAAATTAATTTCGTCCTCACGTAACCTTTTTTTGGTAATAAAATTTACTTTTGATTTTGTGTTAGGTACAATTTTTCTATTAAATTTCATAATTAAACTATATTAGTTGCTACCCATTTATGGAAGTGATGTGTTGGATTATCCATAACAGGTGAAAAATTTCCGCCGTTGTAAGATGGTGAGTTCCTTCCTTGTTGCATACCCTCTATTATATTAACATCCTCCGACTGAACGCTCTTCCATAATTTATGGTTTTGCTTTCTTAAATTTTTAAATTTATTTGAATTTGCAGCTTTTTCTCCTACATAATAAATTTCCATGTGTTCTTTGGTAAATTTATGATCTACGGGCTCTAACCAATACGCATAAAAATGATCTTTATGAATTCCAAGCATGACATTGGGAAATAAAGCAACATATTCTGCAATATTTTCTTTATCTTTAGGCCAATTTGGAAAACATGGAAACTTTTCTTTTCCTTTTAGCTTAGGATTGTAAACTTTTGTTCCTTGTCCAGCAAAACGATTGGGTAATCCTTGTATATGATAATGATCACTTATTTTTGAGTAAGAATTTAGCCCTGGATGAACCCAAGGCAAATGATAACTTTCACAATAGTTTTCTATTGCAAATTTCCAATTACACTTTGCATTTAAATTAAAATATCCAAAGTCATTCGAATAAACCATTAATTCTCTATCTTTCTCTGGCCAAAACTTTTCCCACCTATCGCTTAATGGTTTTATATATTTATCAAATGAGATTTCATTTCCACTTATATTGATAAAAATCATATCAAGCCAAATATAAGATTTAATTTCTTTTAGATTGCTTTTGGACTTATCAAACTTTTTACATTCATGCTTATTCATGCCTCCCAAATGTGGAGTTGCAACAAGCTTACCGGTCATATCATATGACCAAGAATGATAGGGACATCTTATGACATTTTTAATCTTGCAGTCTTTTTGTAAGATTTTATAGCCTCTGTGACTACACACATTATGAAAAACTCTTATTTTATTTTTTTTATCTCTCAAAATTATTATTGGAATACCTAGAAGGTCAAATGGCTTTGCGTCTCCTATATTTGGTAAAGAACTTGCGACACCTATAACCACCCATTTGTCTTCAAATAATTTTTTTCTCTCAAGTTGTGTGTATTTTTCACTTGTATAACATTCGTTTGGCAGTCCATGAGATTTTTCTATTGGATTATTTACAACATCTAATTTTTTCTTTTCTATTATGTTGTATATATCTGACATTATTTGATTACCTCATAAAGACCTAACCAAGCATTAACATCCTTGCTAGCTATATAATTTGATTTAAAAAATTCAATTTTCTTCCACTTATTCTGATTATTTAACTCTTCAATTTTTTTATCAAAACCATATTCCTCGTGAATACCTTCGTTGATAGTAACACAAATAAGACCTTTATTTTTTGTGATTCTTATAAATTCGTCTAAGGCAGGAGGTTTTACATGGCCAAAAGTAAATGTACCAACGCACATCACAGCATCATATGCGTCATCCTGCTCATCTATGGGTTTGTTTAAATCGACTTTATCTAATTTTTTATAAAGTTCTTTTGGAACTAAATCTAAAAGCTTTTGAGAAAGGTCTGCTCCATAAAAATTTGAAAAACCATACTTCTTTAATTCAACACCAACTAATCCCGTTCCACATCCAGCATCATAAATTTTTGCATCTTTATTCTTTTCGTGTTTAATAAAAACTTCGGCAGTCTCCTTAGGACCAGTGTAATTCCAATCAACCATATCTTTGTCATATTTATTTCCTTCACCCCACTCATCATAATATTTCATGACCTCGTCAGTTTTTTTTAATTTATAAATTGGTACTTTGTTACCTACGTCTTTCTGTGCCATTTTAATTTCTTATATTGGTATTTGTTCCACGTGAATTATTTAAATTACAATTTTGAATTGTATTAATTTCTTTTTTTTTTAACTTAATATTCATAATTAATTTTTTAACTTCTCATTTTTTGACCACTTGGATCATAGAGCGGTTCTTTGATAATTGAACAATTGAACATATCACCATTAATTTCAACTTGAATACCTTTTCCAGAATTTAATTCATTTGTGTCTAGGTAAGAGAATGCAACACTTTTATTTACGAAGTGAGCAAAACCTCCAGATGTTACATACCCAATGCTTTTATCTCCTTTCATAACAGCTTCATTATACGTTACATCGATCTCATTAGTTTCAACTATTAATGGGGTAATTTTGTTTTTACTTTTGTCTTTTTTGGCAGAATTTTTACCAATAAAATCTTTATCCCAGTTAATAAATACATCTAAACCTACCTCTTTTGGGGTGAAATCTGGTCTGTAATCGAGGGTCCAAGCTCCCCAATTTTTTTCTAACCTCATAGACATTAAAGCTCTTGCTCCAAATGGTTTAATATTAAATTCCTTTCCTGCCTCCATAAGTTCTTCATACAATTTAATCTGATAGTGTGGCGCGACATAAATTTCATAACCTAACTCTCCGGTAAAAGATAATCTATTAATTATAGCTGGTACCCCAGCTACATACATTCTTCTTGAGTCTCTAAATTTTAATTTACTATTCGATACATCTTCTCTAACAATTTTTTGAAGTAAATCTCTTGATTTTGGACCTGAAATACTAAGACCATGAAAATCATCAGACCGATTTTTGTAACTTAAATTAAATTTACCTATATGACTCTCAAACCAGCGTCTATGCATTTCTTGTGCTGCACCTGATCCAAAAATCATGAATTCATTCTCATCTATGCATGCAACTGTTAAATCTCCATAGAGTTTTCCTTTTTGGGTTAACATTGGATTAAGTGAAATTCTTCCTGGTTTAGGTATTCTTCCGGCCATAACATAATCTAAAAATTTTCTAGCATCTGATCCTCTAAATTCATGTTTTGAGAAGTTTGCGACCTCTGTAATACCTACGTTTTCTCTGACATTTATTACTTCTTTTGAAACATAATTATGTGATCTAGATCTTTTAATGGTTGGTTCTTCGTATGCATCTTCTTTGCTTTTCGCAAACCACAAAACATTTTCTAAACCAAAACTATCTCCCATAACAGCTCCTTGATTTATAAAACGATCATAAAGAGCAGTTGTTTTTTGTTTTCTACCCTTGGGTAGAGTTTCGTTTGGAAAAGTCATTATAAATCTTCTTTCATAATTTTCAGATGATTTTATTGTTCCGTACTGTGGTGATGCATAATCTCCAAATCTTGCAACATCCATTGCCCAAACATCTATTGAAGGTTCGCCATCAATAATCCACTCCGCAATACATTTGCCAACGCCACCTCCTTGGCAAAAACCAGCCATCACACCTACTGCAACCCAATAATTTTTCATTCCTGGAACTGGTCCAATCAGAGGACTTCCATCTGGACCAAAAGTAAATGGGCCATTCACAATGTTTTTAATACCAGCTTTTTCTAGAGCAGGCATTCTTTCAAAACCAATAGCTAATCTATCTTGAATATTATCAAGTTTTGGCTCTAAAAGTTCATGTCCAAAATTCATTGGGGTTCCTCCTACTTTCCATGGAGTTGATTTTTGTTCATACGTTCCAAGCAACATTCCTTTTCCTTCTTGTCTAAAATAAATATTTCCTTCAAAATCTGTTCCTATCGGCAATCTTTGATCACCCATTGCTTCTATTTCTGGGATTGCTTCTGTAATTAAATAATGATGTTCCATTGGTTGAACAGGTAAATCTAATCCTGCAAGTTTTCCAACTTCTCTTGCCCAAAGACCTCCAGCATTAATTACAATTTCAGCATTTACATTACCTTTGTCAGTTACAACATCCCAGGATCCGTCTTTTTTTTGTTTGGTGTCCTTAACAACAGTGTGTGTATAATATTTTCCTCCATGAACTTTTGCAGCTTTTGCAAAAGCGTAAGTTACGCCAGAGGGATCTACTTCTCCGTCAATTGGATCCCACAATGCAAGCAAATATCTGGAAGGATCAATCAGTGGATTTTTCTTTTTTACCTCATCAAGCGATATAAATTCTTGATCTAAACCCATGTACCTAGCCTTAGATCTCTCTCTTTTGAGATACTCGGCCCAAACGTCATTTGAAGCCAAATAAAATCCGCCACTAGGTTTAAATCCACAAGAATGACCCGACTCTTTCTCTATTTCTTTATAAAGACCAATTGTATAGGCCATCATTCTCGAAATATTAGGATCGGATGAGATTACATGAACATTTCCAGCTGCATGCCAAGAGGATCCTGAAGTTAATTCATTCCTCTCTAAAAGAATACAATCTTTTAACCCAAATTTAGAGAGATGGTATAGAATTGAACATCCAACTACACCACCTCCAACAATTACTACTTTTGCATTACTTTCCATAATTTAAGAACTAATATTTTTTACTCATACTAGTGTTTATATCTAAAAAAGACTTATCTTTACCATGGAGCCAATGTCTACTCATATCTGGATAATATTTATATGATATTGGTTTTCTACCTAGGGCAACTGCCATTTCTCTAACGTGGTGAGGTTCAGCTCCACAGCAAATTCCAATAAGATTTATTTTTCTTTTTTCACAGTCCTTTGCAAACTCAGCCATTTCAAATCTGTTACAATACAAATTATCTAAAGCAACAGGAAATGCATTGCCGCCAGGTATACAATCACAACCATGATCAGTTTGATTTAAAAAACCTGGTTGCTCTTCAGTAGTCCTGTAGGGAACTGGTAAAGCAGCAACATGGCATGAAACCTTTTCTCTTATTTCAGGTAAAAGTTTCATTGTCATTTTTGGTCCTCTATAACAATTTAAACCAACTACATCAGCACCAAGATCTTCCATCATTTTACAAGCGTCTCCCGGAGTATGGCCCTCCCTAGTTTTATCACCTTTTTTAATTGAAAAATTTGTTACAGCAATTAAACCTTCATCTTTGATTGCCTTAAGTGCAATTTTCATTTCCTCTGTCCAATTTATCGTTTCTGCAACAATAAAATCTACTCCCGCTTCTTTTGCCCAAGCCACTTGCTCTTCATACATTTTTTGACACACTGAATGACTTTTTTTATCACTTGGATCATAAATGTTTGTATTAGCAACATCACCACAAACTAGTAAATCAAGATCTTTAAACTCATCTCTTGCATCTTTAGCAATCTGTAATGCATTCTTCTGTAGTGGCTCTAATAGATCTTCTTTGCCAATTAAACGCAATTTTTCTCTATGTCCATAGTAAGTAAATGCTTGGACTACATCTGATCCGGCTCTTATAAACTCTCTATGTAATTGAGAAACTACCTCTGGATGCTCTAAAACAACTTCAGGTACAAACGCACCAGCTGATAAATATCCTCTTCTTTCCATTGCAAACAAATATCCTTCTGCAAAAAGAACGGGTCCTTCATTAAGTCTTGTGATTAAATCTTTTTTCATATTTCCCTCCTGGTTAATTAATTTTAAATTTAAAATTTTATTAATTAAATTTTCTGGAAATAGTTTGAGTGCAATCTGTAATGAAACCTATTCAGGTACAATTCATGAAAAGATGAATAACCTATTACAGTAAATCTTTTAATAGATTTAAATTGATTGTTTACCCAAATCATATTTGAAACCGTATAATTAATTAAAAAACAATTAAAGACATTTTTACTACAACTCAAAGTTGAACTAAATTTGCTTTTCTTTTCTCAGTATGTTTTGATGCTAGACTTTAATTAATTAAAGGGGAAATAATGAAAATAAAAAATATAATTGTTTCTGCTCTAGTCTTATTTGGTTTCACTTCTTTTAGTGGAATTGCTAATGCTAGCTGTGGAAAATTAGTTATCGCTGAACAAAACTGGGCATCTGCCGAGTTAATGGCGAACGTAGACAAGATAATCCTAGAAAAAGGATATGGTTGTGAGGTTGAACTTATACCTGGTGCAACTATGCCTACTTTTACTTCTATGGATGAAAAAGGTGAGCCAGACATGAACCCTGAACAATGGGCTAATGCTGTTTACACACCTTTAAAAAAAGCTGTTTCAGAAAAAAGATTAATCATAGCTAACAAAGCTCCTATTACTGGCCTTGGTGAAGGTTGGTGGATAACTCCAGGAACTGTTGAAAAAATTCCTGAAATCAAAGGTATGACAGCTATGGAAATTTTAGAACATCCTGAATGGTTCCCTTCAAAAGAAGATCCTTCTAAAGGTGCTTTTGTTGGTTGTCCAGCTGGATGGGGATGTCAGTTAGCTAACGCAAACCTTTTCAGAGCATTTGAAATGGAAAAAAAAGGATGGGTACTAATTGATCCAGGTTCTGCAGCAGGTTTAGATGGTACTATATCTAAAGCAGCTGACTCTGGAAGTCCTTGGTTTGGTTACTATTGGAACCCAACTTCAATGGTTGGGAAATATGGTTTAATTCCTGTAGATTTTGGTGTGAAATTTCACAGCAGAGATAACTGGGATAACTGTATAACAAAAGCAGAACAAGATTGTGCAGATCCAAAACCAACTGCTTGGACTAAATCTGAAGTTAACTCTATCGTTACAGCAAACTTTGCTAAAACTGGAGGAAAAGACGCTTTAAAATATGTTAAAAAACGTACTTACCCTGGTGATGTAATGAATGGTATGCTTGTGTACATGGCAGAAAACCAAGCTAAAGGTTCAGATGCAGCTATCGAGTTTTTATCAAAACATGAAAATGTTTGGGGTAAATGGGTATCTGGGGCTGCTAAGAAAAAAATTAAAGCTGGTCTTTAATATATAATTTTATTTAACGAGCCTAATTAATTTAGGCTCGTTAATTTTTGAATAAATTAAATGGATTTTTTAACTAAATTTCCTGTAATGGAGCGTAAATCCCTAATGGAATTAAGAAAAGGGATTGATCAAACTTTTAGAGAATTTTCTAGAGCTTACGGTGATGGTATAGAGGCATTTTTCGATCCTCTATTATTTTTTTTAATAAGGTTAGAAAAATTACTATTAGCTACACCTTGGCCAATAATATTATTAATATTAGGTGGATTAGCTTGGTTGGGTTCAAGAAGTTGGAAACTTGTAGTTGGAAGTATACTAGCTTTTATGGCAATTGGATACTTTGGTATGTGGAAAGATTGCATGGCAACAGTAGCAATCATAACAGTTTGTACAATTATGTGTATAGCTGTTGGAATACCAATAGGAGTACTAATGGCAAGATCAAACAGAGTTGAAAGATCAATGCTTCCTGTATTAGATATGATGCAAACCATTCCTAGTTTTGTATATTTAATTCCTATATTGATGCTACTTGGTATTGGAAAAATCCCTGGTTTAATTGCTGTTTGTATATACGCTATACCGCCAGTTATAAGATTAACTAATTTAGGTATAAGAGAAGTAGATAAAGAGACAATAGAGGCAAGTGAAGCATTTGGAGCTACAAAATTACAAAAGTTAAGAACTGTACAAATACCCTTAGCTCTTCCAACAGTATTTGCAGGAGTAAACCAAACTATAATGATGGCGTTAGCTATGGTTGTTATAGCATCTATGATTGGTGTTAAAGGTTTAGGGGTTCCTATTTTAAGAGCTATATCAAACCAATATTTGGCATTAGGACTATTTAACGGATTAGCTATTGTTGCGCTGGCCATAATCTTTGACAGAATAACTCAAGAATACGGTCGAAGAATCCAAAAACACAGAGGGATCAAAAGATAGTCTCTTTAGCGCATAAGAAGCGATTTTTATAGACAGCCTTTTTAAAATAAATAAATATTCACTAATGAATTTTTCTTTGGAAATAAGTCCTAAAACTGAACTGGATACTTTACCTGCTTTAAAAGATGTATACGTAACAATGCTTCCAGGAGGCGACTATAAAGATACCGCTGACCAAGCTATTAAACTAGTTGAAAAAGGCTTTAATCCAATACCTCATTTCCCTGCAAGATCCATAGAGAGTGATATTCAACTTAAAGAGTATGTAGCTAGATGTAAAGACGGAGGTGTAAAACAGGCTCTTGTTATTGGAGGAAGTAGAGAGCCAATTGGAAAATTTGATAGCTCAATACAGCTTTTAGAGACTGGTTATTTTGAGCAGATGAAGATAGGAATCGCTGGACATCCAGAGGGGAGTCCTGATATATCCGATTCAAATTTAGAAAAAGCTATGAAAGATAAAAAGCCTTACGCTGACTACATAGTAACTCAATGGTTATTAGATCCACAGCTAATCATAGATTTCATTTCTAAACAAACAGTACCAGTTCATGTTGGAATTACTGGACCACTCAAAATAACTAGCTTGATTAAATTTGCTAATATTGTAGGTGCAAAAAATTCTATTAATTTTCTAAAATCTAATTTTAGTAAGGCGTTAGATTTGATGAAACCTAAAGACCCTAATGAATTAATTGGGAAATTAAAAATGCATACCGATTTTTTTCACATTTATACATTCGGCGGCTTGAAGGAAACTAACAAGTGGTTGAAGGAGAATGAATATGTCTAAAGAATTTGATTATTCGAGACTTAAACATGAATCATCTGTAAATCAATCAGATCGACATGTGCCTTATAATTTAAGACAAAGTGGACCAACAAAAGTTGAAATGTTAATTTCAACAAGGGTAAGAAAATCACCTTATTGGCATTTATCAATGAGAGCAGGATGCTGGAGAGCAACAGTATATAATCGTATTTACCACCCAAGGGGATATGTGAAAGGTAAAAATGGTGCGATGGTTGAATACAATTCAATAAAAAAAGATGTCACAATGTGGAACGTAGCAGTTGAAAGACAAATTAGAGTAAAAGGAAGAGATGCAGAAAAATTTGTAAACTATGTAATTACACGAGACGCAACTAAAATTTCTCCAATGAGAGCGAGATATGTAATTCTTTGTAATTACAAAGGAGGAGTATTAAATGATCCAATTTTATTAAGAGTAGCGAAGGATGAATTTTGGTTTAGTTTATCTGATAGTGACATTGGACTCTACCTTCAAGGAGTAAATGCTAATAAAAAATTCAAATGTGAAATTGATGAAATAGACACATGTCCTGTTCAAATACAAGGTCCTAAATCGAAAGCATTGATGAAAGATTTGATTGGTAGACAAGTTGATCTAGATAATATGCCTTACTATGGTTTGGCTAAAGCTAAAGTTGGTGGTAGAGATTGTGTAATTTCACAGTCGGGTTTTTCAGGTGAGGCTGGTTATGAAATATACTTAAAAAATGCAACTAAATATGCTGATGATATGTGGAATGCTGTTCTTAAAGCTGGAAAAAAACATAAGCTTAGAGTTATAGCGCCAGCTCACCATAGAAGAATTCAAGCTGGAATTTTATCTTGGGGACAAGATTTAGATCATGAACATAACCCATTTCAATGCAATTTGGGCTACCAAGTTTCTTTATCTGGAAAAGGTGAATGGAAAAAGAAAGCTAATTACGTCGGTAAAGCAGCTTTAGAAAAAATGAAATCACAACTTAAAGCTGGAAAAAAACCATATAAACTTCAATTAGTTGGTATGGAGCTGGGTGGTAAACCGATAACTGAGTATGCTCCAGACTTTTGGTTAATTTCAAAACCAAGTGGAGGTAAACCTGTGGGATTTATAACTTCTCCTTGGTATCATCCAGAAAAAGGAATGAATATAGCAATGGGCTATGTTCCATATGATGGAACAAAAAACAACAACGGATTCCCTAAAGGAAAGGTGGGTACTAAATTTAAAGTACATTTGCCTAGAAAATATTCAAAGAAACCCGGGAAACCAGTAGATGCGGTTGTAGTAGATATACCGTTTACTGAATCTTATTACGCTAATACAAGAGAAGTAGTTAAGGGATAAAAAAAAATTAAAATTAAAGCGCATATGTTAAAAAGTATGCGCTTTTTTTTAAAAATTTTGAACCAATACACCGCCTGTTGATGGTTCTTTACAGCCAGTTGTTTTTGGGAATGAAATAGGAAGTTTAAGACAAGATCTAATAGCAAGATAAGCAAAAGCTTGGGATTCTATAAAATCACCATCTAATCCATAATTATCGATATTTTCTATTGTATGTTTTTCTAATAAATTTTTCTTAATAGACTCCACTAGTGTTAAATTTTTCCTTCCCCCTCCAGAAACTAAAATTGTTCTAGTTTTGTCGTCTAATTTGTTTAAAAAATCTAAAATAGCTTCTCCTAGTACTGACCCTGTAAATTCAGTTATAGTTGCAACACCATCTTCCAAAGAAAGTCCACGTACAAAATTTAAGTCAAAATCTTTAGCATCGTAGGAAAGGATATTTTTCTTTCTTAAATTTTCGTGATTATCTAAAGCCTGATTTAAAATTACTATGTTTTTTTTACCTATTTTTGCAATTGCACCGTCTTTATCATATTTTTTTCTCGTTTTTTTTCTTATCCATTCGTCTATTAGGCAATTACCTGGTCCAATATCACAACTCACCAAAGTCGAGTTTTCATCAGATTCTATAGCAGTAATATTTGCAATGCCTCCTAAATTCAATATACAAAATGGAAAGTCAATTTTTATATTTTTTGAAATTATTTTGTGAAATATAGGTGTTAAAGGTGCTCCTTGCCCACCATTTTTTAAATCATTTTGTCTAAAATTATAAACTACTTTTTTTCTAACTAATTGAGACAAGAGATTCCCATCTCCTAATTGTCTAGAAATTTTCTCATCCGCATTATGAAAAATTGTTTGTCCATGAAAACCAATAATATCTATGTTAAAGTCTATTTCCTTAACCACTTCATTGACTGCTTTAGAGTGAAACAAAGTTATTTCTTTTTGAAGAATATCTAGTTCTTTTAAGTGTATTTTAAGATCATTAGAGCTATTAATTTTATCCCTAATACTTATGAGATTTTTATGAAGATCTTCACTATATTCAAAATATTTGTTAAAAATTCCTTTAAATTTAGCATTACCGTCAGAATTTATAATTGAAACATCTACCCCATCCATTGATGTTCCACTCATTAAACCTAGGCTATAAAAACTTTTACTCATATATATTTTTTAATTAATTCAAATAAAGTATATTGATTCTACACTTTTTTTAAAAAATATGGAAAATTCATTCTTATCCGAATTTAAGCAAAGGGATTATTTTAATCAATGTACCAATTCTGAAGAGTTAGAAATGTTGATGAATAAGAAGAAAATCAGAGCATATATTGGTTTTGATTGTACCGCATCAAGTTTACACGTGGGAAGCTTATTGCAGATAATGTGTCTTCGAATGTTGCAAAAACACGGACATCAACCAATTGTTTTGCTTGGGGGAGGAACAACAAGAATTGGTGACCCGTCAGGAAAGGATGAAACAAGAAAAATTTTATCTGAAAAAGAAATCGAAAAAAATATCAAAAATATCCAAAAAATTTTTAAAATATATCTGAAAACAAATAATCCTAAAACAAAACCTATTTTTGTAAATAACTATAAGTGGCTTGGTAAACTTAATTATATTAAATTTTTAAGAGATATTGGAAAACATTTTACAATTAACAAAATGTTAAGTTTCGATAGTGTAAAATTACGCTTAGATAGAGACCAATCGTTAAGCTATATGGAATTTAATTATATGATTTTACAAGCTTATGATTTTCTGGAATTAAATAAAACAAAAAACTGTTTAATGCAAATGGGAGGCTCTGATCAATGGGGAAATATCGTTAACGGAGTAGAGCTAGTCAAAAGACATTCGAGTAAACATGTTTATGGTTTAACTACTCCATTAATCACTTTAGCATCTGGTGCAAAAATGGGTAAAACAGAAAGAGGTGCTGTATGGTTAGATGAAAAACTTTTATCATCCTATGACTATTGGCAATTTTGGAGAAATACGGATGATAGAGATGTAATGAAATTTATTAAAATGTTCACCGACATTAGATTAGATAAAGTTGAACAAATTAAAAATAAGAACATCAATGAATTAAAAATAATATTAGCTAATGAAGCTACTTCTATGTTGCATGGAAAGAAAGCAGCCTATAGGGCCGAAGAAACTGCCAAAAAAACTTTTGGAAAAGGGTCTGTGGGAGATGGACTGCCATCTATTATAATAAAAAAAGAAAAAATTAAAAAAGGAATTAATATAATAGAACTTGTAATTCTATCAAATTTATTAAACTCTAAGAGTGAAGTTAGAAGAACAATAAAAAATAAAGGTATTAAGATAAATAATAATCCCATAGAAGATGAAAAATTTAATGTTTCTCTAGAAAACTTTAATAACGAAAATATTTTAAAATTATCTCTCGGAAAAAAAAATCACATAATTATTAAAATTAATTAAGGTGCATTTTCAATTTTAACTTCTGTTTTTTTTATTTTTTCTATGGTTCTTGTAATAAACCTTGGTGTTAAAGTTTTAATAGGATTCACTGTTGTTTTTAATTTTTTGGGAGGACCTTTTATTTTAAAACTAACCCCAAATACTCCTTCTCCAGTTTTTTTTCCGACAAGAATATCTCCTAAAATTGGTATTTTTCCAATTGCCTTATTTATTGTAGTTGCGGGAACAAGTGTACCTCTAAGACTTACTAAATTTTTACCTTCCACATATCCTTCCATTAAAATTGAAATAGCAGGTCCGATTGAATAAATTTCATTAATTGTCATAAGATTTTTTTTGTTATCAAAGTCCATTTCAAATTCATCAAAACGAATACCTTCACCAGTAAGAAGGTCTGCGATACCTTGTAGAGATGCTAAAGTAAGAATTTTAGTTAACGCAGGAACCTCTTTTAGCTTAAAATCATTAATTTTTAATTTAGATTTTGATACATTGTTCTTTTTTATTGAATAGTAATCTAAAGAACCTCCTTCAAAACCTTTGATAAATTTATATTTTTTAACTAAAGGTTTTGCATTTTGTGAAAATAAAGTTGTTATCTTTTCATTCTTTTCATTTGTTCTAATAGTTAAGGTAAGTTTTTTATTATCCACAAAATCACCAGATAAATCTAAATTAGTTAAATTATTTTTTTTAAATTTAATTTTACTTTTTAAGGATTTTAAAAAAATATTATCTTCAATAAAAATTTTATCTATGTTAATTGCAAAATCTGAATTTAGATTATTAAAAAATCTAGAAATTCCTTCTTCGTTATCCCCAGTTAAAATATCATCTAAAAAAGTACTACCATCAAAAATTTTACTTGATATTAAATAATTTTTTTTATCTTTTTTTAAATGAATTTGATTATTTTTTTCATTTTCGTTGATAAAATTTAAGCTTATATTTTTAAAATAATTTATTTTTAAATCTTTGGTTAAATTTAAATTCTCAATTAAAAATCTATTTTTAGAATCCTTAAATGATATTTTGTTAAATAATAAAGTTTTATTTTTTTTTTGTTCCCCTTCAATAATCAAAGTTGATTCTATATTTTCTTTTTTTTTAAAATTTAAAAATTCTATATTTATAGGGTTTTTATTAATATTTATTTTAGATTTGAACCTAAGATTGTCATTTTTATTTGTTACATGATAATTAATTTTTTCAGGATCTGTATCTATTAAATAATTACCATTTCCTTTAATAGATAAATAATTTTTTTTAATAGAAAGTTCAATTTCATGATCTTCGAGATTTATAGATCCATTATAATTGGGGAAATAACTTTTGAGTTTTGTCTTATCTATTTTATAATTTAATTTATCTAATTTAATTATTGATTTAGCTGAAAATTCAGAAATTTTTAGTTTTTTGTTTATTTTAAATAAAAAATTACTATCAGAACTTAAATTTAAATTTTCAAAGCTTAAGTTTTCTAAATTTTTGTTTAGAAATGTTGATAATTTTTCTGAGTCTAAATTAGTAGCTTGATTATTTATATTCCCTTCAATTAAAAAATACTTTTTTTTATCAGAAATTTTAATCCCATTAGATAAAAATTTCATTTCTTTGTATTGAATTTTTGCTTTTTCAATTAAATATATTTTATCTTGAACATCAAAATTTAAATCAATATTTGAAATAATTTCCTTATTTAATAATCTAATTTCTGCACCTTCAATTAACCCTTTAAATTTATAATTATTACTTAATTTCCCATTCTCATTAAAACTTAATTCTATTTTGCTAGAAATTGAACCCTTTTTTAACATTTTATTAATAATCGTTAGTTGAGGGCTATTTTTATAAACTCTTAAAAAACTAATTACATCTTTTAGATTATTATCTTTTAACTCAATTGATGTATTTTTAATTCCAAATTCTTTTTTTAAAAATGCTCCTATTGAAAAATTCGTAGAGATATTTTTAATTTGGATGTCTCTATCATCATATGTTAAAGCTACATTTGAGGTTTTGATATTTGTAGAAAAGCTTGATAAGTCTAAAAAAATTTTAACATATTCAAATTTTGCTTTAACATCTTTGTTCGATTTTGATATTTTTTCTTCGATTAATTGATTAAAGCTTTTTGTTTTGATGCCAAAAACACTTAAGTAGCCAATAAATAATATTAACAATATTAATAATAAAGAAATTAGCTTTAAAAATTTTTTAAACATTAGTTTTATAAAGTGAACTTTCTATAAATTCATCAATTTCTCCATCCAAAACTTTGTCTGGATTTGAACTTTCTTTATCTGTTCTATTGTCTTTTACTAAACGATACGGATGCAGAACGTATGACCTTATTTGATGACCCCAACCAATTTCAGACTTCGAACTTTCCAAATTTTTTGACTCCTTTTCTCTTTTTTTTATTTCATGGTCGTAAAGTCTAGCTTTTAACATATTCATACAAGTTTCTTTATTTTTATGTTGAGATCTTTCATTTTGACACTGAACAACAATTTTTGATGGAATATGAGTAATTCTTACAGCGCTATCAGTTGTATTCACATGTTGTCCGCCAGCACCGCTAGATCTATAAGTATCGATTCTTAAATCTTTTTCTTTAATTTCTATATTTACGTTTTCATCTACGACCGGGTAAACCCATACACTAGCAAAACTTGTGTGCCTTCTTGCTCCTGAGTCGAACGGAGATATTCTTACCAATCTATGGATTCCAGACTCTGATTTTAACAAACCATAAATATAATCACCTTCGATTTTAATTGTAGAAGATTTAATACCTGCCTCATCCCCTTTATGTTCGCTTATAATTTGAAATTTGAAATTTTTATTATTGGACCATTTAACATACATTCTTCTTAACATTTCTGCCCAATCTTGGCTTTCCGTTCCACCAGCTCCAGCATGTATTTCTAAATAACAATCTAAACCGTCACTTTCAGCTGAAAGAAAACATTTTATTTCGTTTTTTTTGGCTGTGTTTTTTAAAGTTTTAATTTTTTTTAAATTTTCATTGATGATTGTTTGGTTGTTTTCATCAGTAGCTAATTTTTGAAACTCGTCTAAATCCTCAAGTTCTCTAATTGACTTTTCATAAGAATTTATTAAATCTTCATGAAGTTTTTTTTCTTTTAATACTTTTTGGGCTCTACTTTTATTTTGCCAAAAGTCAGATTTTAGTATTTCTTTATTATTTTTTTCTAATATTAATTTGATTTTGTTATTTTCAAAGATACTCCTTAATTCTTTGAGAAATTTTCAATATTTCATTCTTATGATTTAAAAATTCATTTTCCATTAATAAAATCTTAATATATTATTGTTTTCAAATCTATTATTAATATCAATATTTTGTTTGTTAAAAGATGATGATTTATCTTTTTTAAATACCTCAATAATTGTTTTTTTTGATGCAAAGCTTGATTTTTTTCCACTTAAAGGATCGACAACCATCATTACTATATTGTCAGCCACTTTAAAAGGTCTGGCATCCTTTTTTTTAATTGCCATTTTAACAAATTCCTTAAAAACTGGCATAGCAGTTTTTGCTCCTGTTTCATGTTTTCCTAAAGGTTTTGGTTCATCCATTCCAACATAAACACCGACAACAAGTTTAGATGTAAAACCAATAAACCATGTATCCGTATTTTTATTTGTAGTTCCTGTTTTTCCAGCTATATCCAATTTTAAATCCCTAAGTCCTTTGCCAGTACCTCTTTTGACAACTCCCTCTAACATAGAAGTCATTTGATATGCGCTCTCAGATGAAAAAATTTGGTTAAAATTATCTAAAATTTTCGGAACATTTTGGTTATCATAAGATATTTGCTCACAAGCGTCACATACTCTTTTTTCTGAGTTATAAATTGTAATTCCTTCAGTATCTTGAATTCTATCAATCATTATTGGTTTAACTAGCTTACCTCCATTTACAAACGAGCAATATGCTGTGGTTAGTTTTAAGAGTGTCGTCTCAGCCGAACCCAGTGAAATTGATAGAAGCGCTTCTGGATTTTCATAAATTCCTAGTTGCTTTGAGAAATTTATAATTTTTTTTATACCTAAATCTTGAGCCACCCTTACTGTCATTAAGTTTCTAGATTTTTCTAATCCCATTCTTAAAGTTGATGGACCGTAAAATTTTTTTCCATAATTTTCTGGTTTCCACATTTTTAAGTCTGAACCTTGTTCCAAAACTAAAGGCGCATCTAAAATTAACGAAGAAGGTGAATAATTATTTTCTAAAGCTAAAGCATAAATAAAGGGTTTAAAAGCTGATCCGGGTTGCCTTAATGCTTGTGTTGCTCTATTAAATTCACTTTTCTTAAAACTAAAGCCCCCACTTAATGCAAGAACTCTTCCTGTAAATGGATCCATTACTACAATAGATCCATTCACTTTTGGTAGTTGTTCTAACTCATAGAGATTATTATCGATTTTTTTGACATAAACCACATCACCAACATTGAAAGCATCTTCAGTTTTTTTTTTAATCCATGATAAGCTTGTTGAGTCTATCTTGCCTCCATTTTTATCCTTTGTTTCTATTTCCAGTGAAAGCTCATTAACTTTTCTTATAATCGCCAATTTCCAATCAAGAGAATTTTCCAAAAAATGATCATCTAAATTTTTGCTCCAATTCTTAGAAGTTTTTTTATTTACTATCGGTCCTCTCCAGCCTCTTCTGCGATCATATTCAATTAGTCCTTTTCTTAAAGCATGAGTAGCAATATTCTGTAGATCTAAGTTTAGTGGGGTCTTTATGTTAAATCCTTGCTTATACACTTTTTCAAAACCAAATTTTTCAACAATATTTTTTCTAATGTCCTCAACGTAATATCTTGTATCTTCTAGATAAATTTTTTTTCTTTTCTTCAGCAATATTTCACTTTTTCGATATTTTTTATAATCTTTTTTTGTAATATAGTTATTGTCTAATAAGTTTTTTAAAACTAAGTTTCTTCTAAATTTTGCTATCTCAATATTTTTATATGGATTATATCTACTTGGGGCTTTCGGCAAGGCAGCAAGAAGAGCGGACTCTTCATACTCTAATTCGTTTATTGGTTTATCAAAATATTTTAAACTTGCTGAAGCAATTCCATATGTTCCTTCGCCTAAGTATATTTGATTTAAATAAAGCTCCAAAATTCTTTCCTTACTTAAGGCGCGTTCAATTCTAAATGCAAGAATAGCTTCTTTTAATTTTCTATTTAAACTTACTTCATTTGTTAATAAAAAATTTTTTGCTACTTGTTGAGTAATGGTTGAGGCACCTTCTAACCTTTTGGAGTAAATTACATTAAATATATTATTTACAACCGCTCTTACAACTCCCTTTGCATCAACCCCTGGATGTGTAAAGAAATTTTTATCTTCAGCTGATAAAAAAGAGTTTATTATTTTTTCAGGAATAGCTTCATATGGAATGAATATTCTTTTTTCTGACGAAAAATCGCTTACAAGTTGACCTTCCCCTGAGTACACTTTGCTTGAAACTGGAGGTTTATAATTCTTTAAAAACTTATAATCTGGCAAATCGTTTGAAAATGCCCATAAAATAGCAAGTATAAATATTGCAGCTAACAACATGCCGCTCGTAACTAGTATTAATATTTTTTTAAAAAATTGACTCATTTTTGTATTATTTAATATACGAATTTGTTAAACATGTGGCACAGAATTTTAACAAAATTTATTAAATTAAATAGATGAAACAATTAATCAACATATTATGGAAAAAAATTTATACATTGATGCTTCGCATCCAAATGAAACTAGAGTTGTGCTTAAATCAAACGGACATATTGAAGATTACGAATACGAAGGCATAAGAAACAATTTAATTAAAAACAATATATATTTAGGTAAGGTAAGCAGAGTTGAGCCTTCTCTTCAAGCTGCTTTTGTAGATTTCGGAAGAGACAGACACGGTTTCCTATCTTTTAATGATATACAATCAGATTATTATCAAATTCCTCAAAGTGATTTACAAAAAATAAAAGAAGAGGAAGAAAAAGATAGAGAAAAGCTTCAAAAAGAAAGTCAAAAATTAGAAGAAAAAAATTTAAGTGAAGGGAATTTAGAAATAGCTGATCCTGTAGAAAAAAAACCTGAAAGTTTAAACAACAATGAAGAGCAGGAGAAAAACGAAAAAAAATATCGCCCCAAAAGATATAAAATACAAGAGGTTATAAAACCAAATCAAGTTATACTTGTTCAGGTTTTAAAAGATGAAAGAGGCCTTAAAGGTGCAGCTTTAAGTACTTTTATCTCAATTGCTGGAAAATATATTGTTTTAATGCCTAACACCCCAAAAGGTGGCGGAATTTCAAGAAAAATTTTTAATCCAAATGATAGAAAAAAAATAAGAAGCATTTTAAATGAAATCAAGATTCCTAATGAAATGGGTTTAATTGTTCGAACTGCTGGATCAAATAAGACAAAAAATGAAATCGACTATGATCTTCAAAATTTAATTAATGTTTGGAATTCAATTAAAGAAACTGCAATTAATTCAATTGCACCAACATTGATTCACCAAGAAAGTGAAATTATAAAAAGAACTTTAAGAGATATGTATGATGAAGATACTAAAAATATAATTATAGAAGGTAACGAAGGTTACAAAAAGGCTCAAAATTTCATGAAAATAATAATGCCTAGCCACGTAAAAAAAATAAAAAAGTATAGAGATAAAGTACCTCTCTTTTACAAAGAAAACATTGAAGCAAAGCTAAATGAAATTTTTGATACTCAGGTAAAATTAAATTCTGGCGGTTATTTAGTAATAAATCCAACTGAAGCCTTAGTTTCTATAGATGTTAACTCAGGCAAATCTATAAAACAAAGAAATGTCGAAAGTACAGCCTTGGATACAAACCTTGAAGCGGCCGATGAAATTTCAAGACAAATAAAAATTAGAGATTTATCAGGTCTTATTATTATTGATTTTATAGATATGCTTAGCTACTCGAATAGAAGATTGGTTGAGAAAAGATTAAAGGAAAAGTGTAGATCAGATAGAGCTAGAATTCAAATAGGTCGAATAAGTAACTTTGGCTTACTTGAAATGTCAAGACAAAGACTAAGGGAAAGTTCTGTTAAATGGGAAGTTACATTAACAAATGAATCTTTTGCTTTTAAAGTCCTAAAGCTAATAGAAATTAAATCTATCTCAAATAAAGCAAGATTTGTTGATTTAAAAATTTGTGAAAAAGTATCAAATTTTATGAAAGAAAATTTCATTGAAAACTTAAAATATTTCGAAAAAAAAAATAAAATTAAAATAAAAATAATTGCTGATAATTCATTAATAATACCAGATTATATAATCGACTTTCAAAATAAATCTAAAAAAACTTTAGAAAAGATTGAGAAATTTTCTAAACTTAAAAAAATTAATGAAATAATAAATGATGAAAAATTGGATGCAAAAAAAATCCAAAACAAAAATTCATTTAAAAAGAAAAAATTTTTTAGAAAAAAATTTCATAAAAAAAAACCTAAATAATTCCTTTTTTCGGAGAAGATGGTTTTCCAAATAAGGATTTTTCAATTCGTCCAGAAAGATATGATTGTCTTCCTGCGATAACTGAGTTTTTAAAAGCTAAGGCCATTTGCATAGGATTTTTAGCCATTGCTATTGCAGTATTAACTAATACTCCATCACACCCTAATTCCATAGCAATTGAAGCATCTGAGGCCTGTCCAAGACCTGCATCAATAATAACTGGTAGACTTGTTTGTTTTCTGATTATTTGAATATTAATTTTATTTTGTATTCCTAAACCTGATCCTATGGGTGCAGCCAAAGGCATAATAGCAGATGCACCAACATCCTCTAATCTCCTTGCCATAAGAGGGTCATCTGTACAATAAACCATAACTTTAAAACCCTCTTTTGTTAAAACCTCTGTAGATTTTAATGTTTCAATCATATCAGGATACAAAGTTTTTTTATCTCCCAAAACTTCTAGTTTAACCAGTTTCCACCCACCTATTTCTCTCGCAAGCCTCAAGGTTCTAAGTGCATCATTAGAATTAAAACAACCTGCCGTATTGGGTAAATATGTAATTTTTTTAGGGTCCAAATAATCCATTAATAATGGTTTATTTTTATTAAAAATATTTACCCGTCTAACAGCAACTGTGACGATTTCAGCACCTGAAAATTTTACAGCCTTTGCGCACTCGGACATATTTTTATATTTTCCGGTTCCAACTATTAATCTGGAATTAAATTTTTTATTAGCAATTTTTAATTGATCTTTCTTCAATCTTATCCTCCACCTATAAAATGAACTATTTCAATTTTATCATTTTTTTTAAGTTTAATTTTTTTTAAGCGGTTTTTATCAACTATTTCTTGATTTAATTCAATTGCAACCTTTTTTATAGGAACTTTAAGTTTTATTAGGTAGCTATATAAAGTAACATTATCTTGAATTATCGATAATTTGCCGTTTATTTTAATTTTTATTTTTTTTATATTTTTCATAATATATAATTAAAAGATGAGTAATAATATTTTAATAATTAATGGTCCAAATCTTAATCTATTAGGTGAAAGAGAACAATCACAATATGGTTCTATCACTTTTGAAGAGTTAAAGAAAAATTGTCTAAAAAAATCAAAAGAATTAAACATTAATCTAAACTTTACCCAATCAAATGTAGAAGGTGAGATTGTAAATCTCATACAAGATGCAAGAAATGATTGTGATGGAATAATAATTAATGCCGCAGGCTTTACTCATACTTCGGTTGCTATAAGAGATGCATTAAATATATTTAAAAAACCAATAATTGAACTTCATATTTCTAATATTTACAGAAGAGAAGAATTTAGACAAAAATCCCTAATAAGTGATGTAGTAACTGGAGGGATATTTGGAATTGGTGCAGATGGTTATATTTTAGCCATAATTGCAATGCAAAACATGATTAAAAAATGAAAATAGATAAAAAATTAATTAAAGAATTAACTGATTATTTAAATGAATTTAACTTAACAGAGCTAGAGTATGGAAATAATGATCTTAAAATCAAAGTTTCTAAATCAGTTTCTGCTAAATCATCCCAAAGTACAGATCTAAAAAAATCTCCTAAGACTGTAGCTGAAAAGATAGATGAGTTTGGAGAAGTATTAGCAGGAAAAAGAGTTACCTCACCAATTATAGGCACGGCTTATCTTGCGCCAGAACCTGGGGCAAAAAAATTTGTTGAAGTCGGAAAAAAAATAAAAAAAGGAGATACAATTATGATCGTTGAAGCGATGAAAACAATGAATCATGTACCAGCTACCTCTGATGGAACAGTAAAAGAAATATGTGTTCAGGACGGTTCTCCTGTTGAATTCGGACAGACTCTTGTGATTCTAGATTAATGTTTAAAAAAATATTAATTGCAAATCGTGGAGAAATTGCTGTTAGAATTATTAGAGCATGTAAAGAATGGGGAATACAAACAGTTGCAGTCCATTCTGACGTCGATAAAGACTCTATGCATGTCAGATTGGCGGATGAGAGCGTTTGTATAGGATCTCACCAACCGACAAACAGTTATTTAAATATACCTGCTTTGATGTCAGCAATTGAACTTACTGGTGCTGAAGCAGTACATCCTGGATATGGGTTTCTGTCCGAAAATTCAAACTTTGCTAAGATTTTAGAAGAAAACAACATAAAATTTGTTGGTCCCTCTTCAAAACTCATAAAAATGATGGGAGATAAAATCCAAGCTAAAAAAATTGCTAAAGAAAATGGATTGCCTGTAATTGAGGGCTCCGAAGGTGGCATTTCAGATATCAAAGAAGCAAAAGAAATTTCTAAAAAAATTGGATTTCCTGTCCTAATAAAAGCAGCAGGTGGAGGTGGTGGAAAAGGAATGAAGATAGTTTTTGAAGAAAATAAATTTGAAGAATTATTTCTATCCGCAAAGTCCGAAGCAAAAAAATTTTTTGCTAATGATGAAGTGTATATTGAAAAATTTTTTCAAAATCCCAGACACATTGAAGTACAAGTTTTATCTGGCAAAAATAGAACAGTACATCTACATGAAAGAGATTGTTCGGTCCAAAGAAGACATCAAAAACTCATTGAAGAGACACCTAGCCCAATATTAACTGAAGACGTAAGAAAAGATTTGCTAGAAAAAACTGTAAATATGGTAAGTAAAATTGGTTATGAAGGCGCTGGTACAGTTGAGTATATTTATGAAGATAAAAAATTTTATTTTTTAGAAATGAATACAAGAGTTCAGGTGGAACACCCCGTTACAGAAATGGTTACAGGTATTGATATTATAAAAGAACAAATTTGGATTGCGTTTACTGGAAATACTGCTCTTGAACAAAATGATGTTAAACCAAGAGGACATGCTATTGAATGCAGAATTAATGCCGAAGATCCTAGTAAAAATTTTCAACCATCTCCTGGAGTAATTGGAATGTGTCATCAGCCATCTGGGTTTAGAACTAGAGTAGATGGATCAATTTATCAAGGTTATAAAGTAACTCCATATTATGACAGCATGGTATGTAAACTTATATGCCATGGAAGAAATAGAAAAGAAGCAATTCAAAGAATGATCAGATCATTAGACGAATTTGTCATTGAGGGAATTGTAACAACAATACCTTTGCATAAAAAATTATTAACTAATAAAAAATTTATAAATTCTGATTTTAATGTTAGTTGGTTAGATAATGAAAAAATTCTTTAATAACAATTCGCAAGCCAAATATCATAAACTGGATGATCAAATGGATTAATCGTAGGACTTGAGTAAAAAGTCCAACCATTAAAAACGAAAACTTCATCTTTATTTTTATTTGTTAAATCTTTGACTTGAAGATAAGCAGTAATTTCTGGACTATCGTCGAACTCAGAGTTTTTGCATCTAAGTGGTTTAATTGTAAGGTTTTTAAATTTTTTCTCTTCTCCAATTTTTATTTTCAACAAACTATTTTTTGAACTTACTTTATCTAAAATTTTAATTTCAATAAAATTTCCCTCTAGAAATTTAGAATTTTCTTCAGAACTCAAAGAAAAAGAGCTAGTTATAAAAATTAAAATTATAAAAAAAACCAAAAAGTTAGTTTTTCCAACTTTTATATTTTTTGTTACTTTTTTCATTATTTTTATTTGGATGATAAGATTTGTTTGTGCCCGTTTGATTAGGCTGATGTGGTTTTTGCCATTCATACTTTTGGAATTCATGTACATTTTCAATTTTATTCTTAGTAAAATGAATCCAAGAAAACCATTCGTTTGGTATTTTTGAAGCATCAATTTCATCTTTATAAATAACCCATCTGTTACCTGATTTATTTTGATAGTATTTATTTCCAAAAGAATCTTTACCAACCAATTTTCCAAAAAAAATAGTTTTGAGACGTGTCCCAATGGTTGCTTGATTCCACCATACAAAAATTTGTTTAACAAATGTCAACATGTTTTTTTATAATTATTTCAATTTAAAATTGTATATAATAAATTAGACTAAAATAATAATTTGTATATAAAATATTGTTTTAAGATTCAAAAAAAATTTAAAGGAAAATAATGGCAAAATATTTAGTAGAAACTTATTACACTTGTAGCATAAAAGTAAGCCATTATCTCGATGATATTAATGAGTCAGAACTTGCAAAGCTCGAAAAAAGAGATGATGGAAAATTTGAAATTTTAGACGTTAAATTAGATAATAGAAAAACTAAAAATTTAAATGAAGGTATTGGTAAAAACAATAAACAAAATAAAAATATAGAGGTGTTTGCAGAAAAATCCCAACCGAAAGTTATTTCCAAAGAAAACAACCAAAAATTTGTTCAAAAAATTAACGAAGGTGTAAGTAAAAGATTTAGTATGCCAGATAGAAGAAAAGGCTACATTCAAAAAGCTACAATTGGTGATCACAAAATATATTTACACACCGGTGAATATGAAGATGGTAAAATTGGTGAAATTTTCATAGATACAAGCAAAGAAGGTGAACTTGTAAAAGCGTTAATGAATAATTTTGCAATTGCTATTTCTTTAGGTCTTCAATATGGAGTTCCACTTGATGAATTTATTAACGCATATGTTGGAACTAAATTTGAACCTTCTGGAAAAGTTCTTGGGAATGATAGAATTTTAAGCGCAACATCTATGCTTGATTACATTTTTAGAGAGTTAGCTATATCATACCAAAATAGAGAAGATTTAGCTCATACACCGTCAATAGGTGGCACCGACAAATCTAGCATTTCTGAAGATGAAGAATCAGAAGGTCAAAATCAATTTTTAAAAATTGTTAAAGATATAACAAGCAAGGGTTTTATAAGAAGCAATTATAAAAAAAACCTTGTCGATTTGTCAGATATTAAAATTAATTTAAAAGGAAAAAAATAAACTATTTTTTCTTTTTTAATAATAAATTAAGTTCTTTGAGTTGATTTTCTGAGACTTCAGATGGAGCGTTCATCATCAAATCTTGTGCATTTTGATTCATTGGGAACATTGTTACCTCTCTTATGTTCTTTTCATCAGCTAAAAGCATGACAATCCTATCTATACCTGGAGCTATTCCCCCATGTGGAGGAGCTCCATAACTCAAGGCATTTATCATGCCACTAAATTTGTCATCAACCTGCTTTTTATCATAACCTGCTAACGAAAATAATTTATACATCAATTCTGGTATATGATTTCTAATAGCACCTGAGGATAATTCAATACCATTACAAACAATATCATATTGATACGCTTTTATATTTAATGGTTTTTTAAAATCAATTTTTTCAATATTTCCTTGAGGCATTGAAAAAGGATTGTGACTAAATTTAATTTTATTATTTTCATCCACTTCAAACATTGGATAGTCAACTATCCAACAAAAAGCGAAGGAGTCTTTGTCAATTAAGTTCAAATCTTCAGCTATTTTATCTCTTGCAAGTGAAGAAATTTTTTCAACTTCTTTAATTTTTCCGCAAGCAAAAAAGATACTATCTCCTACATCTGCTCCTGTAATTTTCATAATTTCCTCTAATGACTTTTTTGAAAAAAATTTTCCTACAGGGCCTTTTGCAGAAATTTCATTTTGATTTTCAATTGTAAAGTATGCCAAACCTGAAGCTCCTTCGTCTTTTGCCCATTTGTCTACATTATCAAAAAAACTTCTGGGTTTGTCTTTTGTATTTTTTGTAACAATTGCTCTTACTTTTGATCCTGATTTTACTAATTTTTTAAAAATGTCAAATTTTACATCTTCCCTGGTAAAAATATTTGTTAAATCATATATCAATAATGGATTTCTTAAATCAGGTTTATCACTTCCATATTTTAACATCGCCTCCTCATAAGGGATTCTCGGAAATTTGTTATTTAGTAGTTTTTTTGAAGAAAAATTTTTAAATAAATTTATCATTAATTTTTCCACAACATTGAAAACGTCTTCTTGTTCTACAAATGACATTTCTAAATCAAGTTGATAGAATTCTCCTGGACTTCTATCGGCCCTTGCATCTTCATCTCTAAAGCAAGGTGCTATTTGAAAATACTTGTCAAAACCAGAGACCATTATCAATTGTTTAAATTGTTGAGGTGCCTGTGGAAGTGCATAAAATTTTCCGGGATTCAATCTACTTGGAACTAAGAAGTCTCTTGCTCCTTCAGGACTTGATGAAGTTAAAATTGGAGTTTGAAACTCTAAAAAACCCAATTCATTCATTTCTTTTCTGATAAAAGAAATTACCTTTGATCGTAAAATAATATTTTCATGTATTTTTCTTCTTCTTAAATCTAAAAATCTATACTTAAGTCTAATTTCTTCAGAGTATTCTTGATCTGTAAATACAGGCATCGGAAGTTCTTTACATTGACCAAGTATTTCGAAAGAATCTACAACAACTTCAATTTCGCCAGTTTTAAGTTCTGAGTTAATAGTATCTTTGCTTCTCTCTACAACTTTTCCTAATAATTTGATGACACTTTCCAGTTGGATTTTTTCTAACTGAACAAAATATTTATTACTTTTATCAATAACACATTGTGTTATGCCATAGTTATCTCTTAAATCGATAAATAATAAGTTTCCATGATCACGTTTTTTATTAATCCATCCAGACAAAATAATGTCTTCTGATTTGTTTTTTTTGGTTAATTCACCACAGTTGTGTGTTCTATATTTGCTCAAGCTAAGCTTTCAATACTTCTTTGATCGTTTTAAAATCAATTGGTTTTTTTTTTTTTAAACTTAATTCATCAATTTTATATATGAATTCAAATATTTTGTCATACGATCTATCTATTCTTTTAATAATAAAATCAATGAGTTTTTTATCTATTACAATCTGACGATCGGAAAAATTTTTTAAAATTAGAGCAAACATAAGCTCATCATCGGGCTTTTCAATCTTTGCAAAAAGACAATCTTTTGCTCTTGATTTCAAATCATCTAATTTAAATTTTATCTCATTTATGGGGGTAGTTGAATTTATGATTAAAAACTTATTATCTTGATCAATGGTATTGAATAAAGAATAAATTAGAACTTCATTAATATTTATATCGAAATTTTCTAGAATAACATTTTCATAAACCTTAATTTCGTTTAGGTTTTCATTTTTAAGTGAATGTGCGTTAATTTTTATTCCTTTAAATTTTTTCAAAAAAATGTTTGTCAAATGAGATTTTCCCGAAAATTTATCACCACAAATATTCAAAAAATTCTTTTCCCATTTGGGCCAAGTATTAATTAAATTAAATGCAAAATAATTACTTTTACTTACATAAAAATCTTCATCTTTGAAGTTTTGTTTATATTCAAAATTTAATAGGAGTTGGTTTAAATTCGTCATTTAATTTTCCAGTTTTGATTCTGAATATCAATCTCAAAACCTTTCGTTTCTAAATCATTAATAAATTGGTTAGGTGCTCCATTATATATTAGCTTATAATTGATTATCTTATTATCGAATTTTGAAATTTCATAACTAAATATCAAATCTAAGTCTTCTAATGCACCTTCAAAATTTAAAATTTTTTCATAATTCGAGGACTCTAGAGAAACATTTAATGGAAGTTTTATAGATGTATTAATTTTATTAATATCTTTCCAGTAATTTTCATAATTTCTTTTAAGCTCAGAAATAACAAAATTTAAATTTTTATCGTCTTTTACATTTATATCTAAAAAGGTCTGATTTTCTATTTTTGCATTATCATTTATTTGTATTTTCGAAAGTATTTTTAATTCATTGAAATTTTTATAAATAATTACAATTATAAAATCTTCAAGATTATATTTTTTAATAATTTTCTTAAAATCATATTCCTCAATAGATTTTCTATTTTTCAAAAGTAAATTTACATCCTCAATATCTTCTGTTGGCAAAATATAATTTAATAAATAGTATCTCTCTTTTTGTAAATTCCATAAATCATAGAATACATTGTTATGAAAAAGTGAAATTTGATTAGATTGCATTTCAACAAAAACTGGTATTAATAATACTTCTTTTTTTTTTGGTGTTGATGGAAAAATATTTTTTTTTTCAAAGAAGTTTAAAGTATTTTTTTTATTAAAACTTACATCAAAATTGACTATATACAAATTGTTTGCAAATCTTTCTTTGCTCATTGTAAAAGAATCAATTAAACTTTTGACTTGATCTAAAGATGTTTTTTTAATTTTTTTTTGATCACTTGAGGTTGTAATCATTGATATTAATTCTAAGAATGCCTCTTTAAATCCTTTATTAATAACTTTTTCCTTATTAAAATTCCCATCAAAAGGCTCGGAAATCTCTAAATCTTTAATTTTGAAAGAACCTGCTGTTGATGTAGAAATGGAAATTATATTTATAAATAGAACGAAAGAAAAAAAAATTATATAAAACTTATTCATATTACTTATTTTTTTTTTAAATTGCATATTTAATACTAATGAAAAAAAACAAATTTACATATCTAAAAAGTGGTGTGAACATAAATGCTGCTGATAATTTTGTTAAATTTATATCTAATATTTCACCAAAAAATAAGGGCAATAAAAAGTTTAAAAATATAGGTGGTTTTGGATCAATTTCGGACATTCCTAAAAGTTATAAAAGACCAAAAATTGTAGCTAGCACTGATGGAGTTGGTACAAAAATTGAAATAGCAAATATTTATAATAAATATGACACGATCGGTATTGATTTGGTTGCTATGTGTGTAAATGACCTAATAGTTCAAGGTGCAAAGCCTTTAATTTTTCTAGATTATATATCGATTAACAAAATTGATCTTGAAAAACTTAAACAAATAATAAAAGGCATTCAAAGAGGTTGTAAAATTTCAGAATGTGAATTGGTCGGTGGTGAAACTGCTGAAATGCCTGGGACATATGAAAAAGGTAAATTTGACATAGCGGGATTTTCGGTTGGTATAGTTGATGAAAAAAAAATTCTTTATAATAAAAAAATTAAAAAAAACGATCTAATTCTTGCCGTACCATCAAGTGGAATGCATTCAAATGGTTTTTCGCTAGTCAGACATATAATTAGTAAAAAAAAAATTAATATAAAAAAAAATAAATTTTTAAAGAAAGAATTATTAAGGCCAACTAAAATTTATGTAAAAGAAGTTTTAAACTTAATTAAAAATAATCTAATAAATGGATGTGCAAATATTACTGGCGGTGGAATAAAAGATAATTTAAAAAGAGTTATACCAAATAATCTTGTTGCCAAGATAAATTTAAACAAATTAAAAACAAAAAAAATATTTAATTGGTTAAAAAAAAATAACATTGATGATGCCGAGATGTTAAAAACCTTTAACTGTGGTGTTGGATTTTGCCTAATCATTAAACCAAAAAATATTAAAAAAGTTAAAAAATTTTTTAAAAAAGAGTATGAACCATATTTAATAGGCAAAATAGTTCCAGGAAAAAATAAAGTCGAATTAAATGACAAAATCAACTGGTCTTAATAAAATAAAAACTGCAGTTTTTATTTCTGGAAAAGGAAGTAATTTAAAAAATTTGATCAAATTTTCTAAATTTAAAAAATATCCATTTACTGTTAACTTAATATTTTCAAATACAAATAAAGCAAAAGGATTAAAATATTCTAAAAAATATAAAATTGAAAAAAAAATAATTGGTTACGACAAAACAATAAGAACAGATAAAAGAATTTTACGAATTTTAAACCAAAAAGAAATAAAGTTAATTTGTCTTGCTGGATTCATGAAAATTTTGTCTAAAAATTTTATCAAAAAGTTCAAAGGTAAAATAATTAATATACATCCCTCTTTACTTCCAAAATACAAGGGTTTGAATACACATATTAGAGCTATAAGAAATAAAGAAAAATTTGCAGGATGTACTGTGCATTACGTTACATCTAAACTTGATTCAGGAAAAATAATTTTACAAAAAAAGGTCGAAATATCCAAAAAAGATGATCATTATTCTTTAGCAAAAAAAGTTCTTAAAAAAGAACATTTAATTTATCCAGCTGCTATTAAAAAAATTTTAAACTAATCTTTAAAGAAAAAATTAATTTCTATCGTTGCGTTATCAATACTATCAGATCCATGAACAGAATTTTTATCAATTGATATTCCAAATTTTTTTCTAATTGTTCCTTCATTTGCATCTTTTGGATTTGTCGCACCCATAACTTCTCTATTGGCTAAAACTGCGTTTTCTTTTTCGAGAATCATTACTAGTATGGGTCCAGAGGATAAATAAGAGCATAAATCATTGTAAAAAGGCTTTGTTTCATGCACTTTGTAAAATTGTTCTGCTTCAGATTTTGTTAACTGAATTTTTTTTTCTTTTACAATTTTAAAACCTTTGTTGATAAATATTTCTTTGATCTCACTATCTAAATTTCTTTCAACAGCATCTGGTTTTATAATTGATAGAGTTTGCTGTATATTACTCATAATTATCCTCAACAAACTGATTTAATAATCTCACACCATAACCAGTTGCTCCAGTAGGGTTTATTGCGCCTCCATATTTTGAAAATGCCATCCCAGCTATATCTAGGTGAGCCCAAGATGTTTTATTTAAAATAAATCTTTGTAAAAATTGTGCTGCTGTTGTTGAACCAGCGCCTCCTACATAATTTATATTTTGCATATCGGCATTTTTAGAGTCCATAAGCTTATCAAAGTTTTTGTGAAGAGGCATTCTCCATAATTTTTCCTCAACTCTTTCACCGGCTTCAATTAATTGTTTTGATAGTTTATCACTATTAGAAAAAAGCCCTGCATATTCTGAACCCAAAGAAACAATAATAGCGCCAGTTAAAGTCGCTAAATCGACCATTAATTCAGGTTTAAATTTTTTTTCAGTAAAAGTTAAAGCGTCTGCTAAAACTAATCTACCTTCTGCGTCAGTATTTAATACTTCTATAGTTTTTCCGCTATAAGATTTTACAATGTCGCCAGGTCTTTGAGCATTTCCACTTACCATATTCTCAACAAGACCTACAACACCAACTGCATTAATTTTTGCTTTTCTTAAAGCTAAAGTTTTCATCAAACCTACTACAGCTGCTGAACCTGCCATATCATAAGTCATATCTTCCATAAATCTTGCAGGTTTAAGCGAGTAACCACCAGTATCAAAACAAACTCCTTTACCAATAAATGCTAAAGGTTTTGATTTAGATTTATTTCCTTTCCATTCAACAGTTACAAGATAAGAGCCTCTTATGCTTCCCTGTCCAACCCCCAATAAAGCATTACATCCTAATTTCTTTAATTTTTTTTGATCATAAACAGTAACTTTTAATCCATACTTTTTTAACTTAATTAATCTTTTTGCATATTCATCTGGATGTAAAATATTTCCAGGTTCCGATACTAAATCTCTAGTAAAAAAAGTTCCCTCTTCTAAGGCTCTAAATTTTAATTTATTTTTAGCAGATAAAGTAGTTTGTTTTCCAATTAAATTGATTGTTAAATTATTTTTTATTTTTTTTGATTTATAAATATTAAATTCATATGATTTTAATTTAAGTCCATGCATGAAACGGCCAATAAAATCTTTTCCGGGCTTGGTATTAATGCTCTCCGAAAAAATAGAAAGATTTTTAATATTGTCTTTTTTAATGAAATTATACAACTGAGCTCCTAATGCCTCTACACCAGATCCCTTTAAAATTTTTTTAATTGATATTATAATTATTGTGGTTTTATCATTTATATTAAATGAAATAATATTTTCTTTAGTATTATTTTTTTTTTTTGAAATTTTTTCAATATATGAAGCCTCAATTTTTGAAAAATAGGATCTTAGATTTTGTATTTGGAATTTTTCGTTTCCGAATAAAGCGATTACACCAAGACCGCTCGATTTAGCCTTATTTTTATAGAAAACTTGAACACTCATTGATTTTTGAATATATACTTATAGTTGAAAAGGTTTATAGATTATTATTATGAATTTCAACGAAAAAATTGTCTTTAAAAAATTTTTATCTGATAACACTTATTTTTTCTTACTAGGAGCTATTAGTTTAAGCCTGATTGTGTGGATTATACAGGCGGTAAATTTTTTAGACTTTATATCTGAAGATGGACACAGTTTTGATATATATTTCTATTTTACAGCATTAAATTTTCCAAAAATTTTTAAAAATATTCTGCCATTCATTTTTTTTATATCCTTATTTTATACAATAACGAAATATGAAGAAAGCAATGAACTTAAAATTTTTTGGATAAACGGAATTAATAAAATTAAATTTTCTAATGTACTGATAAAATATACCTTTTTGTTTTTTTTATTTCAATTATTTCTATCCAGTTTATTAAGCCCGACTCTACAAAGTCAGGCTAGATCACAACTGAAAGATTCGAATATGGATTTTTTCCCTTCGCTAATGCAGGAAAAAAAATTTATTGATACCGTCGATAAGCTTACTATTTTTATAGAAAACAAAAATTCATCCGAAGAATTTGAAAATATTTTTTTAAAAGATGATTTAAGCGAGGGTAAGTCACAAATTATTTTTGCAAAAAAAGGTTATTTAAGAGATGTTGAAGGTATAAGAAAATTAATATTGTTCGATGGAAAATTTTTAAATACCGATGAAAAAAAAACAACTGTATTTAATTTTTCTAAAACCGAATTCGATTTATCTAATTATCTAACTAAGTCTATCACTCACCCAAAAGTACAAGAATTAAGCACTTTTTTCCTTTTTAAATGTAACTACTCTTTTTATATAGATAATTTTAAAGAAAGATTTTTTATATATAAAAATGCCAATATATTATGTGATCAAAACTTTGTTAAAGAAATAAATCAAGAACTTTTTGATAGAATAATTAAACCCATTTATTTATTTTTAATTACTATAATATCCTGCTTCTTACTTACAAGGTATAAAGAAACTCATAGATATAAAACTCATAAATCTTTGATTTTTACTTTTGGAGTAATAATAATAATATTTTCTGAAATGTCCGTAAATTACGTAGGAAGAAATTTAATTAATACTAGTGTCTTTTATATTTTGCCAATTATTTTAGGCTTATTTGCTTATCTAATTTTAAGAAATAAATTAATTTATACGAAAAAATAACATGCTTGCAATTTACCAAAAATATTTGATTAATTCTTTTTTTAAATCTTTGGGGATCGTTACACTTATTTTTTTTTGTATTACAATAATTTTAAATATATTTGAAGAGTTGAGTTTTTTTAAAAACGTTGAGGGTATAAATTTTACTTTACCAATATTTTTAACATTGCTAAATGCACCATCAATTCTTTTTGATATTTTTCCATTTATATTTTTAATATCCGCTCTATATTTTTTTTCTGAAATTATTGATAAAAATGAGTTAAATATTTACAAAAATTATGGATTAACTAATTTAAAAATAATAAATATTATTACAGCGACAAGTTTTTTAACAGGTATTTTTATTGTATTAGTATTTTACAATATATCAGCCAATTTAAAGTTTTTTTATTTAGATATTAAAAATGACTATTCTAAAGATGATAAATATTTAGCTGTAATTACTTCTAATGGTCTTTGGATTAAGGACGAAACTTCAAAAAATATAAACTTGATAAATGCGGAAAAAATAGAAAATAATTTTATAAAAAATGTAATAATTACACAGTTTGATAAAAACCATAAATTTCAAAAAATAATAACTGCAGAAAAAGTTGATATAGAAAAAAACAATTGGATAATTTACCAACCGTCCGTTACTAAAGAAAACCAAACAACTCAAAAGAAAAACCAAATTATATTTGAAACAAATTTTAATAAACAAAAAATCTCAAATCTATTTTCAAATTTATCTTCTTTAAATATTTTAGATTTAAATGAGTTAAAAAAAGACTATAAAACCTTAGGATATTCAAGCATAATGGTCAATGCACACCAGCTAAAACTTTACTCATACCCTATTTATCTAGCTATCATGGTTTGCTTATCATCAATTCTAATGTTCAATGTTAAATATAATAAATCAAGAATTTTTAATTTGATACTCGGTATTTTTATTTCAGTAATTATTTATTATGTGAATTTCTTTTTTAAATTACTAACAGAAAGTGAGAAAATTCCAATAATGGTTTCGGTATGGGCACCTCAGATCATTTTATTATTAATTGCCCTCATCGGATTGGTAAAAGTAAATGAAAAATAACATTTTAATTTATTTTATTTGTATATTTATTCTAATATTTTCTTTTAACAATAAAGCTATTAGTCAAGAGTTGCAAATTAATGCAACTGAAATTCAATCTCTAGAAAAAGGTGATAAAATAATTGCTAGAAATGGTGTTGAAATTAAAGATCCAAAGGGAATCATAATTAATGCAGATAAAGCAGAATATGACAAGATCAGCTCAGTTATAATAGTTGAAAATAATGTTGAAATAATCGATATCATTAACAAAAATATTTTAACTACAAATGAAGCGGTATATTTTTTAAATAAAGATATGATTATTTCTAAAAATGAAACCACTATTAAAGTATCAGAAAAGTATACAATAAATACTTCCGATATAATTTATGATAGAAAATCAAAAGAAATATATTCTGAAAATAAAACTATAGTTCAAGATAGTAATAACAATACATTAAGCACAAATAACTTCAGCCTATCAATGAAAAATAAAATACTTGAAGGTAAAATTGTAAATTTAATTGATAATGAACAAAATGAATACGATATTGGAATAGTAAAATTAAATATGGAAACTGATGAGATTGTTGGGAAAGATTTATCAATACAGTTTAATAAAAAATATTTTAGCCAAAATAATGAACCAAGATTAAAAGCAAAATCAATTATTATTGAAGAAGAAAATACCTTTTTTAAAAAAGGTATTTTTACTACCTGTAAGAAACGAAAAGATAAATGCCCGCCATGGAAAATGGCTGCTGAAGAAATTCGCCATGATAAAAATAAAAAAACAATAAATTATAAAAATGCTTGGCTAAAAATTTACGATAAGCCATTTTTATATTTTCCAAAGTTTTTTCACCCTGATCCAACAGTTAAAAGACAATCTGGATTTTTAATACCGACCTTCTCATCCTCTAACAATCTAGGAAATTATCTTGCAGTTCCATATTTTTATGCAATATCAGATAATAAAGACTTGACTTTTACTCCTAGATTTTATGATAAACAAAAAACAATTTATCAAACTGAATACAGGCAAGCGAACAAAAATTCTGATCATATTTTTGACTTTAGTATTGAAAATAAATCAAGACTAATTCAATCAGGCAAAACTCAAGGAACTCACTTTTTTGCAAAGTCAAATTTTGATACCAATTTTAATTTTTTTGAAAATTCAAAAATTGACCTTAGTATTCAACAAGTATCTGAAGATAATTATCTTAAATTAAATAAGCTTAAATCTCCACTGATAACAAATGAAACAGTTTTAAACTCAAAATTGGAGTTTGAGGGAAATAATAATGATTTAGATTTAAATATTTCAACAGAAGTTTATGAAGATTTAGCAAAAGAGACTAGTGATAGATATGAATATATTTTTCCAAGTTATAGTTTGACCAAATACTTAGAAAATAGTTTAGAGGGTGAATTGTCATTTACCTCTAGTGGTAATAGCAAATTGTACGATACAAATGTTTACGAAAAAAAAATGGTAAATGATTTAAATTACCAATCCTTACAAAATATTATTGGAAATGGATTTGTGACAAACTATGAGCTTCTATTAAAAAATTCCAATTCTGATAGTAAAAATTCTAAAAATTCTAAAAATGAATTAAATCAAAATTTACATTCAATTATAAAGTATCAAATTCAATATCCGCTAAAAAAAGAAGGATTGAAATTTGATAGTGTTTTAACCCCAATTCTATCAGCTAGATTTAGCCCGAATAAGTCGAAAAACATTAAGAATAGCGATAGAATAATTGATTATAATAATATTTTTTCTCTAAATAGAATAGGTTCAGATGAAACAGTTGAAGGTGGACAGTCAGTGACTATAGGTAACGAATTTAAAATGACAGATAAACTTGGGAATGAGTTATTTTCATTAAATTTAGCTTCTATGTTTAGAGATGAAGAAAATCAAGATCTTCCAGAAAAAAGTACTCTAAATAGAAAATCTTCTAATATTGTAGGTGAAATGTTGTTTAAACCTAAAGAATTTTTTGACCTTAAATACAATTTTTCATTAGATAACGATATGCAAACTCTTAACTATAACCTTGTAGATGCAACTTTTAGTGTTAATAATTTTATTACGTCTTTTGAATTTCTAGAAAAAAATAATATTATCGGTGATGAAAGTTATCTATCAAACAAAACCACACTTTATTTAAGTGATAATTCTTCCTTGGGCTTTAATACTAGAAGAAACAAACAACTGGGTCTAAACGAATATTACGATTTAATTTATGAATATAAAAATGATTGTTTAAAGGCAGCTGTAGAATACAAAAAATCTTACTATGAAGATGGAGATATTAAGCCAGAAGAATTAATATATTTTTCTCTTACTGTTATACCATTTGGAACTATTAACAGTCCAGGTTTTAACAAATAATGTTAAAAACAAAAATAAATTTAATAGTAATAAATTTATTTTTTTTATTTTTTTTTAGTAATAATTTAAAAGCTGCATCAAATTTTTATATTGTAACAAAAGTGGATAATGAAATAATAACAAATGTAGATATTTTACAAGAGGCTAATTACTTAATTTCTTTAAATAATGATTTAAAAAAAATTGATAAAAATTCTTTGATAAATCTAGCAAAAGAATCACTGATTAGAGAAAAAATAAAAAAAAATGAAATAAATAAATATAATAAATCTTTAGTGGTAAAAAAAGAAGTTTTACAAAACCTTATTCAAAATCATTATAAAAAATTACAACTTAATAATATAGATGAATTTAAAAATTATTTAGCAAGATATAATATAAAGTTACAGAATATTGAAGAAAAAATAAAAATAGAAATTTTATGGAACCAACGTGTATATTTTAATTATAGAAAACTACTTAATATTAATGTTGAAGAATTAAAAAAAAAAGTTGAAGACAATAAAAATAACAATAGTAAAATCACAAAATATTTATTATCAGAAATATTATTTACAATAGAAAATAAAAAAGACTTTGATAAAAAAAATTTTGAAATTAGAGAAAAAATAAAAAAAAATGGTTTTAAAACAGCAGCTAATATTTACAGCATATCACCAACATCGAACTTTGGTGGAAGAATTGGGTTAATGAATAAAAATCAACTTTCACAACAAATTGTAAATGAAATTAAATTAATTAAACCTGGTGAAATTACTAAAACAATTGATGTGCCAAACGGTTTCTTGATTCTAAAATTAGAAAATGTTGTTACTGAAAAAATTGAAAAAGATTTAAAAACTGAACTTGATAATTTAATTAGATTTGAAACAGATAGACAACTTAACCAATTTTCAATCATCTATTTTAATAAGTTGAAATTAAGATCAAAAATAAGCCATGAATAAAAATATAGTCATTGTTGCTGGTGAACCTTACAGTGTATTTTTAGAATTATTATTTAAATCAATAAAATTGAAAAAAATTAAAAAACCTTTCTTATTAATCTGCTCTAAAAAACTGTTAATTTCTCAAATGAAAAATTTAAATTATAATTTTAAAATAAACACAATTAATAAAAATAATTTAAGTGATATAAAACTTTTAAAAAATTATATTAATGTTTTAGACATAAAACTTAATTTTAAAAAAGCTTTTGATAAAATTACTCCCAACTCCTCAAAATATATAGAAAATTGCTTTATCGAAGGCTTAAAAATAATTAACAACGGAGCTGCCAAAATATTAATAAATGGCCCAATATCAAAGAAACACTTTTTAAAGAAAAGATTTTTAGGCATTACCGAGTACATAGCAAAAAAAACTAATAAAAATGGGAAAGAGGTAATGCTTATATATAATAAAAAATTATCAGTAAGTCCCATAACAACACACTTGCCTTTACAAGATGTAAGAAAAAATATTTCAACCAAAAAAATAATTCAAAATGTTTTAACTATAAACTCATTTTTTTTAAATAAGTTAAAGCGAAAACCAAAATTTGCAATTACTGGCCTAAATCCTCATTGTGAAACAAGCAAAAAAATTTCTGAAGAAAAAGAAATTATAATACCCGCGATTAAAAAACTCAAAAAAAAGAAAATTAATATTAATGGACCTTTTCCTGCTGATACACTTTTTTTAAAAAGTAATATAAAGAAATTTAATATAGTTATAGGAATGTATCATGACCAAGTTTTAACTCCTATTAAAACTCTCCATGAATTCGAAGCTATCAATGTTACCCTAGGACTCCCTTTTTTAAGAATGACACCCGATCATGGACCCAACAGTACAATGTTGGGCAAAAACAAATCTAACCCTACAAGCTTAATTGAATTATTTAAATTTTTAAATCAGATTCGTGACAATTAAAGCTAAAAAAAGTTTAGGTCAAAATTTTTTAATAGATAAAAATATAATACAAAAAATTGTAGATGAGGGAAATATATTTTCTAATAGTACAGTTTTGGAAGTTGGTGCAGGAACAGGTAATTTGACAGAGTCCATTTTAGAAAAAAAACCTAAAAAATTATTTATAATTGAAAAAGATGAAAGACTTATTGATAAACTTAAAAAAAGATTTCATGATAAGGTTGATATAATAAATGATGATATTCTTAAAGTTTCAGAAAATTTAATTTCTCCTGAGAAGTTAATTGTTTATGGAAATTTACCATACAATATTTCGACACAAATATTATCTAAATGGATAACTGGTGATCATCAAGATGAATGGTATAAAAATTATATTTTAATGTTCCAAAAAGAAGTTGCAGATAGAATTTTAGCTAAAACAAATTCCAAAAACTATGGAAGACTTTCAATTTTATCAAATTGGAAACTTGATGTAAAAAAAATACTAAATGTTAGCGCTTCATGTTTTATGCCAAAACCTAAGATTGAAAGTACATTATTAAAATTTACACCAAAAAAAAAATATCTTAAACTTCAAAAATCAAGAAATCTTGAAATTGTAACTAGAGTTTTTTTTAATCAAAGAAGAAAAAAAATAAAAAATCCACTAAAGCAATTATTTAAAAAACCTGAGACAATTGTTGAAAAACTAAAATTAAATATAGAATTAAGACCTCAAAATTTATCACCTGACATATATTACGAGATTGCTAAAGAATATGAAAATTTAGACAAGTAGTTTTTTTACATGATTTTCGATAAATTTTAAATTATAACCATTTTTTGTTTTATTGACCTCTGAATCAATTAAAGCACATATTTCTTTAAAACAATTTTCCAGTACATCATTAATTACTACATAATCATAGTTTTGCCAGTGTAATACATCTTTTTTAAATTGTTTCATTCTCTCTTCTACAATAACTTTATCTTTCATGTCTCTGTTTGAAAGCCTATTAAATAAAACTTCTTTACTTGGGGGCAGTACAAAAAAAGTTATTAGTTTATACTTCAGTTTTTTATTTTTTATTTGTTGTGCTCCTTGCCAATCAATATCAAAAATGACATTTTTTCCTTTATTAAGATTGTCTTGAACTGGTTTTAGAGTAGTTCCATAAAAGTTATTAAAAACTTTGGCATATTCTAAAAATTTTTCCTTATTAATTAGATTTTTAAAATCTTTTTTATTAGTAAAAAAATAGTCTTTACCTTTTATTTCGTTTTCTCTAGGTTTTCTTGTAGTGTGGGAAATAGATATTTGATAGTTTTTAGTTTTTGCTAATAATTTTACAAGTGTTGTTTTGCCAGCACCAGATGGTGATGACAATATTATCATTATACCATCTTTTGTGGATGACATTTAATTATATCTAATTACTTTTACTCTCAATAAATTTAATTGCATCATTAACAGTTAGAATTTTTTCAGCCTCGCTGTCTGAAATTTCTGAACCAAATTCTTCCTCAAAGGCCATTACTAATTCTACTGTGTCCAAACTATCTGCACCCAAGTCATCTATAAAGCTAGACTCTTCTGTAACTTTAGCCTCTTCAATACCAAGGTGGTCTGCAACTATCTTTTTAACTTTGCTTGAAATATCATCTGACATATAAATCCTTTTTGTTATATTTTCGTTATTAGATTATTAATCAACTTTGTCAAGCCATATACATGCCTCCATTAACATGTATTGTTTCCCCAGTAATATAAGACGCTGCATCTGATGATAAAAAAGCAACGGTATTTGATACATCTTCACCAGTCCCTAGCTTGCTCATCGGAATTCTTGAAGTTAAAACTGCTTTAATGCTTTCAACTATTTTGTCTGTCATTTTTGATTGAATAAATCCAGGAGAAACACAATTTATTGTTATATTTTTTTTTGCATACTCTATTGCTAAGCTTTTTGACATCGCAACCATACCAGCCTTTGAGGCCGAATAATTTGATTGACCTAAGTTACCAGTGTGTCCAACTATTGAAGTAATATTTACAATCCTTCCATATTTATTTTTTAACATTTTTTTAATAGCGTGTTTACACAAATAAAAAGTTGAACTTAAATTAATATCTATGACTTTTTTCCACTCTTCATCTTTCATTCTTAATGACAAATTATCCATAGTGATTCCTGCATTGTTAACCAAAATATCTAAACCAACTAATTGTGAAGTTACATTTTCAATAAAATCTTCAATCTTGGTGTGATCAGAAATATCAAATTTCAATACGTTAATATTTGGAAATTCTTTTTTAAGAGAATCTAATTTATCAGTATTTGTACCAGTTGCTAAAACTGTTCCATCTAAAGATAAGAATTTTTTTACAAGAGCATTACCTATTCCACCAGTCGCTCCTGTTATTAATATTTTTTTACCTTTAAAATTAATCATTTGTTTTAATAATACTTATATCTTCTTCTTTATTTATTGCACTAATTTTTACATTTCTATCAATTCTTTTAACTAGTCCGGATAGCACTTTTCCTGGGCCAATTTCAATAAATTGATTTACACCATTATTAATCATATATGAAACGCTCTCTCTCCATCGTACTTTATTTTCAATCTGTTTAACCAATAAATCTTTTATCATAGATTTATCTTTTATTTCACCTGCGGTAACATTTGATATTAGTGAATTTTTAAAATCTCTAAATTCTAATTTTTCAATTTCTTTTTTCATTAGCTCTGTTGCTTTATTCATTAAATTGCAGTGGAAAGGAGCGCTGACAGAAAGTTTAATATTTTTAATATTTTTTGATGCAAGGTCCAACGAAAGTTTATTAATACTTTCTGTATCTCCACTTGCAACTAATTGTCCGTTAGAATTATCATTTGCAATGTAACATTGATACTTATCTTTATTTTCATTAAAAATTTTTTCTATTGTTTCAATATCTGAACCTAATATAGCCAGCATTCCACCTTCTCCTTGGGGAACTGCACTTTGCATCGCTCTACCTCTAATTTTAAGAATTTTTAATGTACTTGCAAAATCTAATACTCCAGCACAAGCTAGAGCTGTATATTCTCCTAAAGAATGGCCAGCAAAAAATTTCGCTTTATTTAAATCAATTTTGAATTCTTTTTTTAAAAGCTGAAAAATTGAATATCCTACTAAAAAAATTGCAGGTTGTGTATTCTCTGTCAAATCTAATTTTTCTTTTGGTCCATCTAAAATTAATTTTGATATTGGAAAATTTAAAACTTCGTCAGCTTCTTTATAAAATTTTTTAAATAGTTCAAATTTAGAATAAAACTCTGAT
>CACHQT010000007.1:27500-47739 GCA_902582105.1 uncultured Pelagibacteraceae bacterium | reverse complement strand
CAGCTTTCTATTTCTTTATCAATAATCTTTATTCTCTCTTTTCTTTTTACAGATTCATTTTTTATGTTTTGATTTTTACTATAGCTATCCGCATATGCCTCTATAATTATTTTACAATTATCAAGAATAGTTATTGCTTCGTCATTTTTTTTTGCATTTATTAGTTCTTTAACTTTATCAATCTCTATTTTTAATTTATTTTTTGTTTCATCCAAGTCTTCATTGGATTTCTTTTCAGTATCATAATATTTAGAATCTATCTCAATTAATTCATTTTTTTCCTCTTTTAATCTTTTTTCATTGGACGTAGCATCAATAACAATACTTTTTTCTCTATCAATATCTTCATCTATTGTATTTAAAGATTTTTTAATATTTTGAATATCATTTTGTATTCTTTCATTTTCTTCATCAAGTCCTTTTAATTCAAGATTTAATCTTTGTAATTTTGAAAGATTTTCAATATTTTTTTCTCTTAAAGGTGAAACTTTATCTGTTTCATCTTTAATTAATTTTTCGAAATTATTTATTTGATCATTATAGCTACCTACTTCATTGCTTGCTTCATCGTTAATTTCATTTTCTAATTTAATTTCATGCTCAATATCTTTAAGTCTTAAATAATATAGTCCAGCTTCTATTTTTTTTATTTCTTCCGAAATAATTTTATATTTTGTTGCTTCCTCCGCTTGTTTTTGTAGGCTGATAAGTTGTTTTTCCTGCTGTCTTCTTAATTCATCTGCTCTTTTAAGATTATTTTCTGCTGCCCCAAGTCTTAATTCTGCTTCATGCCTTCTTACATGAAGTCCAGCAATACCTGCCGCCTCCTCTAAAATTGCTCTTCTATCTGTTGGTTTAGCTGTCACTAGTGCACCGATACGGCCTTGACTAATTATTGATGGTGAGTGAGCTCCAGTAGAAAGATCTGCAAAAAACATCTGAGCATCTTTTGCTCTCACTTCTTTTTCATTTATATAAAATTTTGATCCTTTATCTTTTTCAATTTTTCTTCTTATTTCAACTTCATCAAGGTTTTTATATTGTATTGGTCCACCTTTATTTTCATTTTTAATACCTACAGAAACTTCAGCAATATTTTTTGAAGGTTTATTTGATGTTCCAGAAAAAATTACATCTTCCATTCCAGATCCTCGCATACTTTTAGCTGAAGTTTCTCCCATTACCCATCTTAACGACTCTACGATGTTAGATTTTCCACAACCGTTTGGTCCAACTATTCCTGTTAAACCGTTTTCAATAAGAATGGTTGTTTTTTCTGCAAATGATTTAAATCCATTAAGTTGGATTTTTTTAAACTCCATTACAGAACTATATCAGCTTTTCTATTATTTTTTTTATATTTTTAAAGTTGATAGTTTTTTCGAACTTTTCTTCATTAATAATTATTGTAGGAGTTGAATTTACTTTGTATTTTTTAACTCCTTCGATTCGTTCATTAATCACAAAATCTTCTATGTTCTTGTTATTTGTACATTTATCAAAATCTATATTTAAATTTTCAGATTTTATTAAATCTTTAAGATTCTTGTTTAACTGATCAATCGTCTCTCCCTTAACCCATTTTTCTTGATTCTCAAAAAGAAAGTGTAAAATTTCAGATTTTCCATCATTTTTACAATGAGCTATTTTTGATGCATTAAGCGCAGCCAAGTCTAATGGGAAGCTTCTAAACTCTATTCTTACCAAACCTTTATCAATATAATCTTTTTTGAGTTTTGGATAAATTTTTTTGTGAAAATTTGCACAATAACTACAAGTAAGCGACTCATATACTATTATATTAACTTTAGAGCTTTCTTTGCCAACAATTATTGAATTAATTTTTACATCGGCTTTTAAAAAGGTTAAGTTAGACAAAAATATAATTGTAAGTATAAAAATTTTTTTCATTTATTTTTTATCCTTAAAAGTTAAAAGTTTTATTTTGTTAACAAACTCATATCCTAAAAATTTATTAATTCTTTCAATTATAAAATTTCTTGAATATTCAACGTCAACTTCTTTACCTCTTTTAACCATTAAATTTAGCCTCTTTATAGACAATTCTTTATAATTTTTAAAAGATTTTGGGTAACAAGCGTCAAAAAGATCATTTCCAACAATTTTCTTCCAGTTATCAACAATTTTAGAATAAATATTAGCTTTTTTAAAAATAGTTTCTCTAATATTTTTTGGTAAGCTATCTTTAAAAGGTCTTAGGCCTTGAATTGATTTTTTTCTTTGCCTAATATTATTTTTTAAACGCATATGAAGAAAGAAAATATATCAAAAAAAATTCTGGATTGGTACGATAATAATAAAAGAATACTTCCATGGAGAAAAACTAAATCTAAAAAAGATAAATATTATTATATATTAGTGAGTGAATTCATGCTTCAACAAACACAAGTTAAAACTGTAATTCCTTATTTTGAAAATTTTATAAAGAAAATTCCAAATCTCAAGAAACTTTCTAACATCAATGATAAACAGCTAATGAAATGTTGGCAAGGTCTTGGGTATTATTCAAGAGCAAGAAATTTGAAAAAAACTGCAAAAATAATTTTTTCTAATCATAAAGGAAATTTGCCTAATAATTTTGAAGATCTTAAAACTCTTCCAGGAATTGGAGAGTATACAGCAAAAGCTATAATGGCAATCGCTTTTAATATACCAGTTATTCCATTGGATGGAAATGTTGAGAGGGTGTTAAAAAGAATTTTCTATCTTAAAACTGAAAATGAAATTTCCAAGGACAATCTAAATAAAAAAAAAACTTTCTTTGGCACTTCTAAGAGATCTAGCGATTATGCCCAAGCAATAATGGAAATTGGAGCAATGGTTTGTAAACCCATATCTCCTTTATGCAACAAGTGTCCTTTATCGAAAAAATGCACTTCTTTTAAAAAGAATGATTTTGAAATAAAATCAAAAAATAAATTTAATAAAGTAAAATATTTTGAAGCTAAAATTTATAGCAACAATCATAAATATTTGTTAATAAAAAATAACAAATTTAATTTTTTAAGAAATCTATTAATTTTTCCCATGAAGGAAGTAAAAGAAAATCAATTTAAATCCTCAATTGGAAATAAGATAAATATTAAATTGTCAAATATGAATATGAAGATCACTTTAAGTAGAAATAATTTTAATAAAAAAGTAAAAGGAGATTTTATGTTAGATAAAAATAACTTTAATAAAGTTATTTTACCATCATTTACTAAAAAAATATTTAAAACCGTTTCAAAACATTAATGAAAAAAATTGCTATTATTGGATGTGGAATCTCTGGTTTATATTTTGCAAATAAATTGCTAAGTAAAAGAATTTACGATTTTACCATCTATGAAAAAAAATCTGAAATTGATTTAAATGATGGTTATGGAATTCAGCTTTCAGTTAATAGCATTAAATTACTAAATGAAATAGGTTTTAATAATATAACTGCCAATGAAATATTTTTTCCCAAAAGAGTTAATTTTTTTGATGCTAAAACTTGTAAAAAGATATGTGAAATTGATATTTCAAAATTTAATAGTGAAAACAAAAGATACACCACTCTAAAAAGATCAATTTTGATTAAATTTCTTTTAAACAATATTCCAGCAGGAAAAATTAAAAGTAATTTAGAAGTAACTCGTGTAGAACATAGTGATAAAGTTAAACTTCATTTTTCAAATAACGCAATCGAAGAATTCGATTATTTGGTAGTTTCTGATGGAATTTTTTCTAAAACAAAGTCAATTATTTTAGAAAAAGATGTAAGTCCACAGTTTTTTAATTCAGTAGCTTTAAGAGGTAATATAAAAAATATAGATAATAATGATATTTCACTATATTTAGGTCCAAATTTTCATTTTGTAATATACCCAGTAAATCAAAACAAGGAATTTAATTTTATATCCATAATTAGAAAAAAACTTAAGAATAATGAAATTTTTAATCAAAAATTTTTTGAAAATAGAGAATTTTTAAAATCCTTAAGAAATGAAATATATCAAAAAACTTCCTTGGATTTGGCTGATAAGTTGGAAAATATTAAATCCTTTCCTGTTTATGTTAGTAAAAAATTTGCAGATTGTAATTATAAAAACATCTATTTTATAGGGGATGCATTGTTTTCTTTTCCGCCATCATTTGCGCAGGGTGCATCTCAATCAATAGAAGCAGCAAATGAAGCCTTTGAAGAAATAAATAATAATACATATAGCTATTATAAAAAAAGACGTTTGAAAATCAAAAAAGTTAATTTGAGATCAAAATTAAACCATTTTCTTTTTCATCTTTCAAATCCTATTTCAATTTTATTTAGAAATTTTATTTTAAAAAAATTAACAAATAGTAAATTTTTTTTAAATAACTATTTGGGCAAAATTTATAGGGATTAATTTTTTTTAAGAAGTCTGTTAAGGTGGAGAATTGGTTCGGTATACCCAGATGGTTGAAATCGTCCGTGAAATATTAATTCACATGCCGCCTTAAAGGCAATAGACTTGTCATAATTATCTGACATTGTTTGATATGGAGCATGTCCTTTCATGCTCGGGTCTTTAAGATTTTGACTATCAACAACTTTTGCCATTTTTTTCATTATTTCCAAGACCTGTTTTTTACTGCATATGCCGTGATAAAGCCAATTAGTAATATGTTGACTACTTATTCTGCAAGTGGCTCTATCCTCCATTAAACCCACACCATTTATATCAGGAACTTTTGAACAACCGACTGACTGATCAACCCATCTAACAACGTATCCTAAAATTCCTTGCGCATTATTTTTAAGCTCTTTATTAATTTTTTCCATTGACCAGCCAAATTTATTTGTAACAGGTATTGTAAGTAAATCTGAGAGTTTTGCTGCTTTTCGTTTTGAAAGTTTTTTTTGTATATTAAATACATTAACTTCATGATAGTGCAGAACATGAAGAGCGGCAGCTGTAGGCGATGGTACCCAAGCACAATTAGCTCCTGCGAGAGGATGAACAATTTTTTGTTTCATCATGTCTTTCATTAAATCTGGCATTGCCCACATGCCTTTTCCTATTTGTGCTTTTCCAGAGAAGCCACACGCAAGTCCTATATCTATATTGTTATTTTCATATGCAGATATCCATTTTGATGATTTCATATCACCTTTAAAAATCATTGGTCCCATTTCCATTGAAGTGTGAATTTCATCGCCGGTTCTATCTAAGAAACCTGTGTTAATAAAAAAAACTCTATTTTTGAGTTTTCTTATACATTCTTTTAAATTAACAGATGTTCTTCTTTCTTCATCCATAATACCACAAAGAATAGAATATTTTTTTAAACCTAATACTCTCTCTACTTTTTGAAAAATTAAATTTGTAAATTCACATTCTTCAGGACCATGCATTTTAGGTTTTACTATATAAATAGATTTAAATTTTGAATTTCCTTTTTTCTTAAAATCATGAATACATGCTAATGAAGTAATAAATGCATCAAGGATTCCTTCAGGACACTCAGATCCATCTTTTAATAAAATTGCAGGATTTGTCATAAGATGACCTACATTTCTATTTAATAATAGTGATCTACCATGCAGTTTTATTAAATTCCCTTTTGCAGAAATATATTTTCTATCAGAATTAAGCTTTCTTAAGGTTTTTCTTCCATTTTTTATAAATTCAGCTTTTAAATCAAGTTTCATTAATCCAAGCCAATTTCTATATCCTAAAATTTTATCCTCTGCATCAACTGCTGCAACACTATCTTCGTGATCGCAAATAGTAGAAATGGCAGATTCCAAAACAATGTCATGTATTTTTAATATATCTTGATTTCCATCTGGATTGTTTACTTCCATTTTTCCTGATTGGTCAAATAAAATATCTATATGAAGGTTGTTATTTTTAAACAAAAGTGAAACAAGTTTATTTCTTTTTTTTCTGTAACCAACAAATTGCTTTGGATTAATTAAGATTAAATTTAACTTATGATTTTTAACCTCAGGAATCTGAGACAAGTTTTTCCAACTTTTATTTTTTAATGGTATATATTTGTCTAATAAATCTCTAGCAAAGTTTATAACTTTTTTACCTCTTATTGGATTATAAGTTTTACCTTTTACAGCTCCTTTTGTTTCTGGTATTAAATCTGTTCCATATAAACTATCATATAGACTTACCCATCTTGCATTAGCTGCATTTAATAAAAATCTTGCATTTGAAACAGGACACACTAACTGTGGTCCACATATATTTGATATTTCTTCATCTACATTTTTGGTTCCAATTTTAAAATTAGATTGTGATTTTATGAGGTACCCAATTTCTTTTAAAAATTTTGTATAATTCTTTAAGTTAATTTTTTCTCCTTTTCGATCTATGTGCCAGGAGTCAATTTTTTTTTGCAGGCTCTCTCTTTTTAACAATAATTTTCTATTTATTGGAGAAAGTTCATGTAAACACTTGTTTAAACCAGTCCAAAATTTATTTTTACTTACCAATGTGCCTGGCAATAATTCTTTATTTATAAAATTCGCAAGTTTATTTGATACAGAAAGATCTTTGATTTTTACGTATTTTTTCTTCATTTATTTAAATATTAATGAGTTAATATAGCTTTTTGTCACTAAAATAGTCAATTTACAAAATTAACATATAAAAATTTACCATTTTCTTGCCCATATTTGCTTTATAAAGTGATTTAAAAATGAGAAATTATTTAAATTTTGAAGAAGAGATAAAAAATCTAGAAACTGAGGTTGATAAATTAAAGGACCCTTACAATAACGAAGGACTTTCAGAAGTTGATACTAATAAAATTTCAAAAATTCAGTCAGAAATAGATCAAAAATTAAGAGAAGTTTATTCGGACCTAAATCCTTGGCAAACAACTTTAGTAGCAAGACATGAAGATCGACCAAAATCTAAGTTTTTTATAGATAACCTTTTTGAGGAATTCATACCTATATCAGGAGATAGGTTTTATGGAGAAGACAAATCAGTATTGACAGGTTTTGCAAAATTTGATGGACACTCAGTTTTGGTTATTGGTCAAGAGAAAGGCGACGATCTAGACTCAAGAATTAAAAGAAACTTTGGAATGATGAGACCAGAGGGATACAGAAAAACTATTCGATTAATGAAGTTGGCAGATAAGTTTAGAATTCCAATAATATCTTTTATAGATACTCCAGGAGCTTATCCAGGAGTTGGAGCTGAAGATAGAGGGCAAGCAGAAGCAATAGCAAAAACTATTGAATGTAGCATGGAACTAGGCGTACCAACTTTATCAATAATAATTGGCGAAGGTGGCTCAGGTGGAGCTATAGCTCTATCTTCATCAAGTAAAGTTATCATGCTTTCAAATGCAATATATTCAGTAATTTCTCCAGAAGGATGTGCAACAATTCTTTGGAGGGATCCAACAAAAACATTAGAAGCCGCTAAGGCAATGAAACTTTCAGCAAAAGATTTACTAAATTTAGGAGTAATTGACGAAATCATAACTGAGCCAGTTGGTGGCGCTCATCGAGATAGAGATTTAACTTTAAAAAATATTAAAAATTCAATTGGAAAAAACTTAAACGAACTTAAGAACCTAAATAGAGATGAAATTATCAATCAAAGAAAAAATAAATTTTTATCTATTGGGAGAGGCGGTGGATTTACAACACAATTAACAGACGAAAGTTCATTGAGCATGAAAGTAAGTTTTTTTGGACATTTAAAAAAAATTACTTATATGTTTAAAAGGGAGTTAATTGTTGTTGGATTTTTGATTTTATTATTTTTTGTTTTCTATTCTTTTTTATAAAGCACCGCAGCAAAACTTATATTTTTTACCAGTTGCCTCACATATATCGTTTCTTGATACTTTTTTACCCTTGTTTAATATTAAGAGACATTTTGGGTTATTAACCACACTAGTACTTTTTTTCATATTGTCTTGTTCATTTTTTTTTTCGGCAATTGTCAAATTAATTAAAATGGTAATTAAATCTGTTTTAAGTTTATTTAATAAGTTTTCAAATAAATTAAAAGCTTCTTTTTTATATTCAATTAATGGATCTCTTTGTCCGTAAGATCTTAATCCTATAACTTGTCTCAGTTGTTCTAAATATTGAATATGAGATTTCCAATTTAAATCTATAGTTTGTAAAAAAATTCTTTTTTCTAACTCTTCAGCTTGATCTTCTAAAAGATGTTTAATTCTCACATTTCTTTTTTCTTTAAACTTTTCTTTAATTTTTTTTTCAAATCCTTCTCTTTTTTCTTGAACTAAATTTTTTACCTCAGTTTCTGTAAAACTTTTACCAAGTATAGTCTTTAAATTATTATTAAAATCACTATTTTTTGAACCAGCAATATCTTTATTTCTTAATTCAACCAATTCTTCAATAATCTCACTTAAAAAATTATCTGAATAATTAAATATTTCTTTACTTTTTATAACTTCATTCCTTTGAGTAAAAATCACATGCCTTTGATCATTTAAAACGTCATCAAATTTTAATAACGTTTTTCTTATATCAAAATTTCTTGCCTCTACTTTTTGTTGTGCACGTTCTAGAGCTTTATTTATCCATGGATGCTCAATACTTTCTCCATCTTTTAAACCAAGTTTTTCTAAAATGTTGTTCATTGACTCTGAACCAAATATTCGCATTAAATCATCCTCTAAGCTTACATAAAAAATAGAATTTCCTTCATCACCCTGCCTTCCCGATCTGCCTCTTGCTTGATTATCTACTCTTCTAGACTCCATTCTTTCAGTACCGATTACAAACAGTCCTCCTAAAGATTTAATTTCATTTTTTTCATTATTTTTATTCTCTTTTCCTCCTAACTTAATGTCTACACCCCTTCCAGATATACTAGTTGTAATTATTATTGATTTTTTGGTCCCAGCATTGGCTATTATTTCAGCTTCTTTTTCATGGTTTTTTGCGTTTAAAACAATGTGTTTAATTTTATTTTTTTTTAACAAATTGGAGTAATGTTCTGACTTATTGATACTGGCAGTAAACACCAAAAGTGGTTGACCTTTGTTATTACATTCTTTAATTTTATTTATTATAGCATTATCTTTTTCTTTTAATGTTCTAAAGATTACATCGTTCCAATCTTTTCTGATCATTTTTTTGTTTGTTGGGATGCTTACTACATATAAATTATATATTTCAAAAAATTCTTCTGACTCAGTTGAAGCGGTTCCAGTACATCCAGATATCTTAGAATAAAGCTTGAAATAATTTTGATAAGTAATAGATGCTAGAGTTTGATTTTCTACCTGTATATCTATTTTTTCTTTAGCTTCTAGGGCTTGATGCAAACCATCGCCATATCTTCTTCCTTCAAGAATTCTACCAGTAAGTTCATCAATTATTTTTAGTGATCCGTCTTTAACGATATAGTCTCTACCTTTCTCAAATAAATGATTTGCTCTTAGAGCTTGGTTCACATGATGTACTAAATTTAAATTTTCTGGATCATAAAAATTATTATTTATTAAAACACCAGCATTAGAAAATTTTTTTTCCACATTGTCGATTCCTTGATTAGTTAATAAAATATTTTTATCTTTTTCATCAATTTCGTAATCCTCTGGATTTAATTGTTTTACTAATTTATCTACTGATAAGTACTTATCAGTCTTATTTTCTGCAGCACCTGAAATAACAAGAGGAGTTCTAGCTTCGTCAATCAAACATGAGTCAATTTCATCGACTATAGAAAAGTGATGTTCTCTTTGTGAAATTTGATCTTTATGAATTGACATATTATCCCTTAGGTAGTCAAATCCTAATTCACTATTCGTTGCGTAAGTTATATCACATGCGTAATTTTTTTTTCTGTTAAAGTCATCTTGATCATTATTTATGAAACCTGATGTTAGGCCAAGAAAACTGTAAATTTTACCCATATCTTCACAATCTCTTTTTGCTAGGTAATCATTTACTGTAACTATGTGTACTCCTTTTTCAGTCAATGCATTCAGATAAGCAGCTAGAGTTATAGTTAAAGTTTTGCCTTCGCCTGTTCTCATTTCAGCGATTTTACCTTCATGCAAAACAACACCACCTATAATTTGAACATCAAAATGTCTCTCTCCCCTTGATCTTTTTGAGGCTTCTCTTACTAGAGCAAAAGCTTCAGGTAAAATTGCATCCAAACTGTCTCCATTTTTTAATTTTTTTTTAAATTCCTCAGTTTTTTTTGGAAAATCTTCGTTTTTTAGTTTAGATACTCCTTCTTCCAATTTATTGACTTTTTCGACAATTTTTTGGATTCTATCAAGTTCTTTTTGATTAATTGATTTGAAAAATTTAGATATAAATTTTACTGGATTTAGCATCTTATTTTTATTTTTTGATATATAGTTTTAATATATTAAACATATAGGTATTAAATAACTTATTTAAATAGTATGGCAATAAACTTTGGAAATTTTTTTAATTCAGATAACAAGAGCTCAAAATTAGGCGACTTTCAAGACTTAGATCACATCGATGGGGTTTCAATTTCTACCATCTCGGCCAACTTGTATAATAATCGAAGAGACGATCTTGTTATGTTTTACTTTAGAAATGGAGCTGAGTACGCATCAGTTTACACCCAATCTAAAATAATTTCAGAAAACATTAAATGGAATTTAAATTTAAAAAATAAAAAAATTAACGCTCTTTTAATTAATACACGAAATGCGAATGCATTTACTGGTAAAAAAGGCTACCAAGGTTTAAAGGAGATCGCAGAAGAGTTATCAATTAATCTTACTGAAAAACAAAAAAAAGATGAAGAGAAGCCAGAAAAAATTAAATCAAATAAAATAATTTTTGGTTGCACAGGAACAATTGGAGAAAAATTTCCCACTGATAAAATTAAAAAAAACATACCAGAACTTGTTGAAAAAATTAAATATACTCAAAATAAGTACATTTGGGCTAAGGCCGCACTAGGAATTATGACAACTGACTTGGCACCAAAACTAGCAATGGAAGAATGCAAGATTGGCAGTGCTAATGTTAAAATTTATGGAATTGCAAAAGGATCTGGTATGATATTTCCCAATATGGCGACAACTTTGGCATATATTTTTACAGATGCAAGTCTTTCCTCAAGCATATTACAAAAATTACTAAGAAAAAATATTGAAACTACTTTTAATGCAATAAGTTGTGATGGCGATACAAGCACTAATGACATGGTTTCAATTTTTTCTACAGGTAGAGTAAAAAATTCTAAAATTAAAACTATTAATGATTCAAAAATAAGAGATTTTGACACTGCTTTACATTCCACTTTACTAAATCTTGCTAAAAGAGTTGCGGCAGATGGTGAAGGGGCTTCAAAATTTATAACTGTCTCAGTTGATAATGCAAAAAAGCAAGAAGATGCAAAAAAAATTGCATTCTCAATTGCAAACTCTCCATTGGTAAAAACTGCCATTGCAGGCGAAGACTGTAATTTTGGTAGAGTTTTAATGGCCGTAGGAAAATCAGGTATTAATATTAACTTAAACAAATTAGCATTGAAATTTGGAGATATAAAAATTATTGAAAAAGGTCAAATATCCAATTTTTACAATGAGAGTGAAGCCAAAGAGTATATGAGAAGTGAAAAAATTGAAATATGTGTAGATCTAGGATTAGGAAAAAAAAATTTCAAAGCTTACACTATGGATTTAACAAAAAAATACATTGAAATTAATGCTGATTATCGAACCTAATATAATCTTGAATTAAGTGAAATAATTACCAAGTTATATACATGATAAAATATAATTTAGTTTGTAAAAAATGTAACAAATTTTTTGATAGTTGGTTTTCATCATCTAAAGAGTATGAGAAATTAAAAAAATTAAAACATATTAATTGTTATAATTGCAACTCTTTAGAAGTTGAGAAAAGCTTGATGTCACCTAATATTATAAATTCTAAAAATAAAAAATTACAAGAAAAAAATAAACAGTTCGATTATGTTAAAAAAACTTTAAAAGAATATCAAAAATTTATTAAAGATAATTTCAAGTATGTAGGGAAAAATTTTGCTTATGAAGCAAGATCAATACATTATAAAAATAAAAAAAAAATAAAAGGAGGTATTTATGGCAATGCCTCGCGCGAAGAATTAAAAGAATTAAGAGAAGAGGGAATTGAAACAGAAACTATTCCGTGGATTAATGAAAAAGATAATTAATTTTTTTTAAATTTTGCAATATAATTTACTGAGTTGTCGTTACTTAACTCCCATTTATCTTTCAACATATTATACTTTATACCATCTAACTTTTTAACTTTTAAATTGTTTTTTTTTGATATTTTTATTAAATCGTCTGGTGTAATAAATTTTTCCCAGTCATGTGTGCCAATCGGAAGCCATCTCAAAATATACTCAGCTCCAATAATTGCAAATGCGTATGATTTTAATGTTTTGTTAAGAGTTGCAATAAACATTAACCCATTTTTTTTTAACAATTCTGAGCTTTTTTTTATGAAAAAATTTATATCTTCTACATGTTCCACTATTTCCATATTTAAAATTACATCAAATTTTTTTTTAGTTTTTATTACTTCAGGTGATGAACATAAATAATTAATTTTAAGATCATTTTTTTTTGCGTGAAATTTTGCAATTTCAATATTTTTTTTTGATGCATCTATGCCAATAACTTCTGCTCCTAATTTGCTCATAGGTTCTGAAAGAAGACCACCACCACAACCAATATCTAAAATATTAATTTTTTTTAGAGGCTTTGTTGAGGATTTTATTTTAAAGTGTTCAATTATACTATTTTTAATATATTCTATTCTAATAGGATTAAACTTGTGTAATGGTTTAAATTTTCCATCAGGATCCCACCACTCTGAGGCCATTTTTGAAAATTTTTCTATTTCTTTTTTATTTATTGTGCTACTTTTCATTCTGAGTTGACATTACAATTAAGATGTATTTTATCAATATATTTAATTTTTTATAAAAATTATTATCAATGAAAATCATAGTATTAAAGTTTGGTGGAAGTTCAGTAGGAACAATAGAAAGAATTAAAAAAATAGCCAATATAATAGTTGGTTATAAAAAAAAGGGATATAAACCAATTGTAGTATCTTCTGCAATGAGTGGTATGACAAATGATTTAATAAGAAAATCAAAATCAGTAAGTCATAGCTTCAATCCTTCTGAACATGATGTTCTTGTTTCTGCTGGCGAGCAAATTTCATGTTCTCTAATAGCTGGAAGATTAAATCATCTAGGGCACAAATCACAATCATGGATGGGATGGCAGATTCCAATTTTAACTGAAGGCATGCATAGTTTTTCTAGAATAACTTATATCTACAAAAAAAAAATTATAGATTATTTAAAATTAGGAGGAGTACCAATTATCGCAGGTTTTCAAGGTCTTAATAGCAATAATAGAATAACAACATTAGGTAGAGGAGGATCTGATGCTTCAGCAATTATGTGTGCAAAATTTTTTAAAGCAAAAAAATGTATTATCTATACTGATGTTCAAGGCGTTTATACTACAGATCCAAACACCATAAAAAATGCAAAAAAAATAAAAGTCATCTCTTACGAAGAAATGTTGGAAATGGCCTCTTTGGGGGCAAAAGTTATGCAACCAACTTCCATACAAGACGCCAGACTAAACAGAATTGATATTGAGGTAAAATCGTCCTTTGTAAAAAAAGATGGAACTAAAATTACAAAGAGAAAGAATATAATAAGCAATAAAATAATAAGAGGCATATCCTGTACAAAAAATGATGCCAAAGTTACACTTATAGGAGTTAAAGATAGACCGGGAATAGCTGCGTCCATATTTAAACCATTATCTAATAATGCAATAAATGTAGATATGGTTGTTCAAAATATATCTGCAAATGGTAAAGAAACTGATTTAACCTTTACAATAAAATCTGAAGATTTAATTAAAACACAAAAACTTATTCAAAAAAATACAAAAATTAGCTTTAGAAATTTAATTGTTGATAAAAATGTATCAAAAGTTTCAATTATTGGAGTTGGAATGATTGCTACACCTGGAGTAACATATAGAATGTTTCAAGCTTTAGCAAAAAAAAATATTAATATTTTAGTTATATCTACTTCAGAAATAAAAATATCTGTTTTAATAAATAAAAGAAATATATCTAAAGCAATTTTAGCTTTACATAAAGAATTCAAACTTGATAAGTAAAAATGAGCTTAAGACCATTTAGAGATATTAAAAGAAGAAAAACTAAAGTAATAAGTGTAGGCGATGTTAAGGTCGGTGGAGACAATCCTATATCTGTGCAGTCAATGACAAATACTTTAACAACTGATATAAAGTCTACAATTAATCAAATTAATAATATAGCAGCTGAAGGAGCTGATATAGTAAGAGTTTCCTGTCCAGATCAAGGTTCAACATTTGCTTTAAAAGAAATAATTAAACATGTATCCGTTCCAATTGTTGCGGATATTCATTTTCATTACAAGAGAGCTATTGAGGCAGCAGAAAATGGAGCAAAATGCCTAAGAATTAATCCAGGAAATATAGGAGACGAAAAAAAAATAAGAGAAGTAGTTTCTTCTGCAAAAAATAATAATTGTTCAATCAGAGTAGGTGTAAATGCAGGTTCTCTGGAGAAAGATATACTTGAAAAATATAAAGAACCGTGTCCTGAAGCTCTCGTAGAAAGTGCTTTAAGAAATATTAAAATTTTAGAAGATCAGGATTTTTTTAATTTCAAAATAAGCGTTAAATCGTCTGATGTTTTTTTATCTATAGCAGCATATAGACAACTCTCTAGAGTATGTGACTATCCCTTGCATCTAGGCATCACTGAGGCAGGTAGTTTTATTTCTGGAAGTGTAAAATCATCCATAGGGCTTGGTTCACTTTTGATGGATGGCATTGGAGACACAATAAGAATATCGTTATCAGACGATCCACAGAAAGAGGCTAGAATTGGAAATGAAATTCTAAAGTCTTTAAGTTTAAGAAATAGAGGAGTTAAAATTATATCTTGTCCTTCATGTGCAAGACAGGCATTTCCAGTAATAAATACAGTTAAGATATTAGAAGATAAACTCTCTCATATTAAAACACCCATGACACTATCTATTATTGGATGCGTAGTAAATGGACCAGGGGAAGCTGCTATGACTGATATTGGTATCACGGGAGGAGGAAAAGGAAACAATATGCTTTATCTTTCAGGTATTCAGTCTGAAAAAGTTTTGACCGAGGATATAATATTGAAGGTAATCAATGAGGTAGAAAAAAAAGCTAAAGAAATAGAAAATAGCAAATAATGATACCTAAAAATAAAGTAAGTGATTTAATATCAAAACATTCTTCACTTGAAAAAGAGCTATCTTCAGGTGAGATTGATAAGAAAAAATTTGCAGAAAAATCTAAAGATTATTCAGATTTAAATGAGATTATTAAAGAAATAAAACAGTATTACAACTTTGATAAAGAAAAAAAAGATCTAGAAAAAATTGTTAGTGATACGAACAGTGAAAAAGAAATAAAAGAATTAGCAAGTAAAGAATTAGAAGCTTTGATTAAGAATAACGAAAAAAATGAAAAAAAAATTAAATTATTTTTACTACCAAAAGACGACGCAGATAAAAAAAATGCTATAATTGAAATAAGAGCAGGAACTGGAGGATTGGAAGCAAGTCTTTTTGCTTCAGATCTTTTTAAAATGTACGAAAAAGTAAGCCACAAAAAAAAATGGACTCTGGAGTTGATAAGTATTTCCAAAAGCGAAGCTGGAGGATTGAAAGAGGTAATCGCGGTAATAAAAGGTAAAAATATATATTCAACATTAAAATATGAAAGTGGAGTTCATAGAGTTCAAAGAGTTCCTGATACAGAAACACAGGGAAGAGTTCATACTTCAGCAGCAACTGTTGCTGTTCTGCCAGAAGCTGAAGAGGTTGATGTTAAAATAGAAGAAAAAGATTTGAGAATTGATGTTTTTAGAAGTAGTGGACCAGGAGGTCAAAGTGTTAATACAACCGACTCAGCGGTAAGAATAACTCATATTCCAAGTGGAATAGTAGTTAGCCAGCAAGACGAAAAATCACAAATAAGAAATAAAGAAAAAGGTTTAAAAATTCTAAGATCAAGAATTTATGAACTAGAAAGACAAAAAATTGAAAATGAAAGATCTAAAGATCGAAAAAATAAGATTGGAACTGGGGACAGATCTGAAAGAATTAGAACATATAATTTTCCACAAGGAAGGGTTACTGATCATAGAATAAACCTCACGCTACATAAACTAGATGAGTTTTTAGAAGGAGAAATATTTGATGATATGGTCGAAAGTCTAAATTTACAGGCTCAAGAAGAAAAATTAAGTTCTTTAAACTAAATGAATATTCATCAAACAATCACTAAAGCTGCAAAATTGTTAGATAAAAACAATATTAAAACAGCTCATCTTGATAGTGAATTGTTACTTTCAAAAGTTTTAAAGAAAGATAGGGAATATATACTTTTAAATTCAAGAGAGAATTTAAGTAAAAAATATTTATTTCATTTTGCTAATTTAATAAACAGAAGAAAAAAAGGTGAACCAATTGCATATTTAACAAATAATAAAGAATTTTGGAAACAGACATATTTTGTTAATAAAAATGTTTTAATTCCAAGACCAGATTCCGAGATTTTGATAGAAGAAATTTTGTCAATTTATGGAAAAGAAAAAAGGCTAAAGGTGCTAGATATTGGAACTGGATCAGGATGTTTGCTATTAACAATTTTAAAAGAAAGAAAAAATTTTTCAGGAATTGGCATAGATGTTTCCAAAAAAGCCATAAATGTAGCTTGTTTTAATGCAAAATTACAACACTTAAATAATAGAGTGAAATTTTTTAATTCAGATATTGACAAATTTTTTATTGGTAAATATGATATTATTTTATCTAATCCACCATATATTAAAAAATTTGATTTAAAATATTTGGATAGAGATATTGCTGCTTATGAGCCAAAAATTGCTTTGGATGGTGGCCTAGATGGTCTTTCAGAAACTACAAAAGTGATTAATAAAGCATCATATTTGATAAAAAAAAATGGCAAGTTAATTTTAGAGATAGGTTGCTATCAAAGAAATGAAATTGTAAAAAAATTAAAGAATAAAAATTTTTATATAAATAAAATAATTAAGGACTACGGAAAAAACGATCGTTGTATAATTAGTACAAAGCTTTAAAAGCAAATTAATGTAATGGTAACATTTAGAAATAATAGAAGAGGAAGATTTAGAGGTGGTGATCGCAATTTTAAAAGAAATAATGGCGAAGCTAATAAATATAAATCGGATTTTCCTTCAAATACAAATTTCCAGAGGAAGGCACCAGGAAGAAACAACCATAATGCATCTAAGCTAATAGAAAAATACAATGATTTAGCTAGAGAAGCACTTACAAATGGTGACAAAATATTATCTGAGAACTATTTTCAACATGCAGATCACTTTACAAGAATAATTGAGGATCAAGAAAGAAAAAAATCAATAAAAAATTTAGAAAACTCAGATACAAAAGAAATCAAAAAAGATAACTTAGAAGAAAAGCAAAGTAACCAAAAACAAATTATTAATAGTTAGACTATTTTAAACCTAAGATTAATTCAGATTTTAAAACATCAAGCTTAATTCTATTAACTTCAAATAGTTTTCTATTTTTTCCTTTTAAGATTTTACCCGAAGGCAACTTTAATGTTTGAGAATTTATTCTCTTTCCATTTTCTATTACTTCGTAATGAAGATGTGGTCCTGTTGATTTTCCAGTAGATCCAACATACCCAATCACTTGACCTTGTTTAACTCTACGCCCAACAGTCATACCGCTCGCAAACTTAGACATGTGAGCATAAACTGTAGAATAAGTTGTGTTATGTTTTATTTTAATACAATTACCACCACCACCACACCATTTCGCTCGAACTATCACACCATCACCCGATGCCATTATTGGAGTTCCTTTCGGTGCAGCAAAATCTGTACCTCTGTGCATTTTATTAAATCCATCGATTGGATGTTTTCTCATTCCAAAACTGGAAGAAAGTCTTGCGCCGTTTATTGGAGTTTTCATTAAAGCCTTTTTAACACTTTTTCCGTTAACATCGTAATGTCCTCCATCTTTTTTTTTATCTTCAAAATAATATAGAGAATTACTTTGATCTCTTAATATTAAGTCTGCAAAGATAATATTTCCAGTTTCAAATATTTTTTTGTTTTCATCTTCAAAAATTTCGTACATTATTTGGAAAGAATCATTCTTTCTAATATCCCTTTGAAAGTCTACTTGAAATCCATAAATTCTTGCAAACTCTACAATTAGATTTATAGGAATTTTTAAGTTTTCAGCTGTTTTATATAAACTGTGAGTAATTATTCCTTCCTTTACAACTATTCTTTTATTTAAGTTTGTGACTATTTCTTTTTCTAAAAAATTATCATTTTTTAAATCTCTAGTTATTTCTATTTTTTTTGTTTTTGATATAGGGTATAATAAGTAAATAATTTTTTTATCCTTTGACTGGTCTATGGTGAATTTAATTACTTGATTTATCTTAAGTTTATTTAAATTTTGAATTTTTAGTAAAGTAGAATTAATTTTTTTAATTTCTTTTTCTGATATCTTGTAATTTCTTAAAATGCTATAAAAGCTTTCACCTTTTGAAACAATATGCTCTATAGGCTGGTATTTAGGCTTTAGATTATCGATAAAGTGTCCCAGGTTTTTTTGAAAGTAAATATTATCTGTTAAGGCAATAAAATTTCTAATCGTTTTTGCTTTATTTATGTTGTAAATATGAGTGCTGAAGATAGCAAAAATTGTTAGCGTAAAAAGAAGAAAAAATTCAATGTTTTTTACAATTATTTTTTGAATTTTGTTTAGATAGCTTTTCATAAAATTTAACAAGTATTAATTTACTAATATGTAAAAATCAAAAAAAACCCTTTATTTTCATCGATTTTATAGCTTTTTTTTACATGTTAACACCTTGATTTACCTATATTTTAGACTATAAGCGTCACACTTTCTCAATAAAATTATTGTGAATTATTAGGATGTTTGTCCTAATTAGCTATTTTATAAGTGAAATTTAAGAAGAGAAGTGTGGGCGGTTAAGGTTACCAAAATTTGTCGTACACACTTCAACATTATATAAATTTTATTCTTAGAATTTATATAGAAGCTAGTGTGCGCCGTTTTTAAACTTGAGAGTTTGATCATGGCTCAGAACGTACGCTGGCGGCACGCCTAATACATGCAAGTCGAACGAAGTAGCAATACTTAGTGGCAGACGGGTGAGTAACATGTAGGTATCTTCCCTTTGGTGAGGAATAACACGAGGAAACTTGTGCTAATACCTCATAAGTCTTTACGGAGAAAGCTTTATGCGCCATTGGATGAGCCTGCACTTGATTAGTTTGTTGGTGGGGTAATGGCCTACCAAGACTTTGATCAATAGCTGATTTGAGAGGATGATCAGCCACATTGGGACTGAGACACGGCCCAAACTCCTACGGGAGGCAGCAGTAGGGAATCTTGCACAATGGAGGAAACTCTGATGCAGCGATGCCGCGTGAGTGAAGAAGGCCCTTGGGTTGTAAAGCTCTTTCGTCGGGGAAGAAAATGACTGTACCCGAATAAGAAGGTCCGGCTAACTTCGTGCCAGCAGCCGCGGTAATACGAAGGGACCTAGCGTAGTTCGGAATTACTGGGCTTAAAGAGTTCGTAGGTGGTTAAAAAAGTTGGTGGTGAAATCCCAGAGCTTAACTCTGGAACTGCCATCAAAACTTTTTAGCTAGAGTATGATAGAGGAAAGCAGAATTTCTAGTGTAGAGGTGAAATTCGTAGATATTAGAAAGAATACCGATTGCGAAGGCAGCTTTCTGGATCATTACTGACACTGAGGAACGAAAGCATGGGTAGCGAAGAGGATTAGATACCCTCGTAGTCCATGCCGTAAACGATGTGTGTTAGACGTTGGAAATTTATTTTCAGTGTCGCAGCGAAAGCAATAAACACACCGCCTGGGGAGTACGACCGCAAGGTTAAAACTCAAATGAATTGACGGGGACCCGCACAAGTAGTGGAGCATGTGGTTTAATTCGAAGATACGCGCAGAACCTTACCAACACTTGACATGTTCGTCGCGACTCTAAGAGATTAGAGTTTTCGGTTCGGCCGGACGAAACACAGGTGCTGCATGGCTGTCGTCAGCTCGTGTCGTGAGA
>CACHQT010000007.1:0-22500 GCA_902582105.1 uncultured Pelagibacteraceae bacterium | reverse complement strand
AAATCCTTTTTTATTGACTATCATTTGTTCATTTAAAACCCAAGTGTCTCTAGATCGCGTTGATCTTCCCGAAACATATTTGTGTAATTTCATCATATCAAATATTTCATTATTATAATTTTTGTAATCTATTATTTTATAGTTTAATTCTAAAAATTTTCGATTTATTAAGTGCTTATGTCCCTTTGAAAATTGATTTTTGATAAATTTAATATCAGTATTTAAATCTATAAATTTTTGAATTACAATTTTAGAGATATTTTTTTTATCTAGTTCATCTAAATATTTCAATGAAGAAATTTCTTTAAACAAAATTAGATCAACTTCATCAATTTTTTTATCTAATGAGATCTTTTTTATTTCTTTAACTAAATTTATTAAATCTGAAATATTACTTTTTTCATTTTGAAGGGCAAATGGTAATCCAAAAAAATTTAATTTCTTATGATTTTTATTTTTTTCTAAAGTTATAAAATTAGTAATTTTTGTATCATTTCTTTTTATATCAAGAAAAATATTTTCATATATTTTTGGCTTATTGTACTCTTTTAAATAATTAATGTAGTCATTGCACAGGTTATTGTTAATTACAGGAAAATCCATTAAATTTTATTTTTTAAAATTCTATTAAATTTTTTTTCTAACTCATTCTCTTGAATTGTAAAATATAAAGGGATCACATTCATTTTTTTAAATTTTGTGGTAATAGCCAGATGGCAAATATTTCATTTTTAAAATTTTTCAATTAAAATGTCTTCTCGAGTATAAGAAAATGGAAGATTTTTGTTTTGTTTTAAGATAAAAAAATTAAATCCTTTTTTTTTCGATTTAATTAAAAAATTTTTTATTAACTCATCATTTATAAAAGTATTTTGTTTATTTTTTTTTAAATAAGCACTTAAATTAACTATTTTTTTTCTAATCCTTTTTTCCTCAAATTTTCTGCCAAATTTACTTAATAAAAATCTTTTTTTCTTTGATGTATTTGGAATATCTCCAATTAAAATTAAACTTTGATCACATGTAATATTTAATATTCTATCAAAAAAGGCTTTTGGATTATTCGTACATTGTATTACAGAGTAACACAAAACTTTATTAAATTTATTTTTTATTTTTTTTTTCTGAAATTCTCCAGATATATATCTAATTTTATTATTTTTCTTATATCTTTTTTTTAAAAAATCTATTACCTCAGGAATATCATTTAAAGTTAAATTTATTTTATTTTCTTTAGCATACTTGACTATATAATCACATACAGGGCCAGCACCACATCCAATATCAATTAAATTATCATTTCTTTTTAAATCAAGTTTATTTTTAATATCTAAAAAAATTTTTTTTTCTGAGTTTTTGTATTCTTTAGGTCTCCCACCTCTTAAGGAAGAATCTTTTTTTTTATTTATTATTTCAATATAAGATTTGTTGAATTGTTTTTGATAGTCCATATTATTTTCCAAATTTATACAATGACTACCTTTAATAGAATTTTTTGATTAACTTTAGGTTATAAATTGTTTCAATTATTCCTGAAAAAACAAATGTTGAAATCAAACTATATGCAAAAAATGGTAATGCAAATGTATAGCAAGCTATAAAACCATTTAAATTATATCCGTACGAACCAAGCGACCAAACCCCAAAGTTGGTAATTATAAAAAACAAACAAGCTCCTAATAGCGATCCAAAAATTCTATTAAAGATTGTTCTAGTAAAAAATTTAGATCCTAATCCAATTAAAATTATAGAACCCCATGTAAAAAGAATAACATTATGAAAACCGATTACTAAATCAGTTAAAATAAAACCAACAACAAGAGCGGGGATAAATTTAATTCCTAAAATTGCAGGAACATAAAAGCTTAAAGCAATTAAGCTTGTAAAATTTGGCGGGTGTGGAATGAAACGACTCGCTGCTAAAGCTACAAATATCCCAATTGAAATTTTTAAATAGTTCATTAAGTCACTTTAGCTAGCAGTTCAACTGATTACAATCAGAATTTTTTATTTAAACCAATACTAATCGTTCTAGGTGTACCAGAATAAAGAAAGGCATTTTCATAAAACTTATCAAATACATTTTTGATTGAAAAATCTAATTTATAAGACTCATTAATTTTATATGAACTAGTAAGATCTGCTAAAAAATATTCATCAATAAGTTGATCAATAAATGAAACGTCTGAACCACCATAATCTCTGGTCTGTCCTCTATATGTTAACAATAAAGTACTATTAAGATCTTGGTTTATCTGATAATTAATTTTAGAACTAATAGCATGCACAGGTACTCGTACCATAGCATTATCAACATTACCAATTCCATCATTATTACTATCTCTACAACTAGTATGACCCCATTTATCTTTTTCAGGCTTGTCACAATCCATACCTGAATAACTATCTGTAAAAGTATAGTTAAAACCAATATTTAATTTATTTTTATTAGTCCATTTAGTAGCCAACTCAATACCTCTACTCTTATTTTCTACGCCAATAACATTATCTTGAAAATCAGTAATGTTTGAACCCATTATTGGATCCTCTACGACAATATCAAAGTAAGTAATATTAAACTCTATATCTAAATTTTCAAAATAAGTTTCATAACCAATGTCAAAACTTGTAGTTTTCTCTGCATTTATCTTATCTCCATCTTGATTTGTCCATCCGTATTCACCAGACTCATATAACGCTGGAAAAAGAAAACCAGTTCCATAAGATGATCTAATTTTACTATTGCCTCCCAGATCATAAGCTCCAGTAAATCTATATGATTGCTCATCACCCGCCGTAGTATGCTTGTCATTTCTACCCCCAATAGTTGCATAGATGTTTTCAAATGGTCTAAATTGATAATCGATATACTGAGAATGAATTTCCTCATCGGTAGTTTTATTTGCTCCTGGATCAGTAGGATATTTTGCTTTAAAAAATTCTAAATCCGCTCCGTAAATTATTTTATTATCTAGATTAAAGTTATATTCACCTAAATAAGTTAACATATTTTTAAAACCTTCATAAGTATTTTCTCTTCCCTCCCAATCCGTAACCATTCTTGAAGAAGCAGCCTTGCTATAGCCAAAAGTATTTTTAAATTTATCGTTAGTATTTATAAATTTTAAACTATAGTTAGCTTCAATATTATCTGAAGAATTCTTTGTATCATCTCTTCCATCTGTAGGTTCGTCATATTTTAAATAGCTATCTTTAAATTTTAATGAATTTTCAATTATATTATTTTCAGAAATTTTATATCCATAATTTACTGTTAAACTATTATTCTCGTATGGATCATTTTCATTATCATTATTCATTGCCGAAATACCATCTGTTGCATAATAATTTAAACCAACATAATAATTATGTTTTTCATCTGCTCCATCAAATGAATAAAAAATATCTTTAGTATTATTCTGGCTCGCTCTTACAATGGCATTTTGATGTTTACCTAGTTTACCTTTTTTTGTAAAAATATTAATTGTTCCACCAACAGCACTATTGCCATAAAGGGAACTTTGGCTTCCTTTCAAAATTTCAATTCTATCAATAGAGTCCTTAAATATACCCTCGGAATAAAAAGAATTGTCAGATGCAGATGGGTCATACATTTTTACGCCATCAATATAAACAGTTGAATAACGTTTGGGCAAACCTCTCATTTGAATACCTGTATTAGTTCCTTTTCCACCTAAACGAAATATATTCAGTCCTTGCACTTCATTATCTAAAACGTCAATTAAAGTTGATCCTGAAGATTGTGATATTTTATCTGAGTCGATGATTGCAACTTGACTACCAACTGAACTATATGATTGAGGATTTTTCCCTGCCGATATAACAATTACAGGAATTTCTTTAGCAAAAACTGAACTTCCAAATAAAACAAAATATACAAATATTAAGATTTTTAACATCTCATAAATTTCCTTCATGCGCTCTATAAGCGATATAAAGCTAAATAATTTAATGCCGATGCTAATTAAATTGTAGAACTAGACTTTTCCTGGCCTTCATTCAACAGCGGACTATACTGGGTGGCGCTCCGACTATACGGTTGCAGGAACAGCAAGCGAATTTCACACTTATTCCCCACCAAATTTCAATACATTTAAGAATTACAACAATACAATGATCTTTGTCAATTACTTACTTTGTCAATTATCTATTGTTATTATATAATTTTAATCTATTTTATTTCTTTATATACTTATGGAAAAAAAAGATTTTAAGATTTTATTGGTTTATCCAAATATTCCTCTAATGACAGTTCCACCATTGTCTATGGGTATTTTTACAAGCATTTTAAAAAAAGAAGGTTATCAAGTAGAGCTATTTGATACCACTCCCTACATAAATGAGGATGATGGAAGATTAAGTCAAAAAAATAGACGAGTTTATTTACAATATAGAGAATACTCAGACGAAGATGATCTTGGAATTGTAATTAAAGAAAATTTATTGGAAGATTTTAGAAAGAAAGTTTTTGATTATAAGCCAGATTTGATGATTTGGTCAGTAGTTGAAGATGCTTTTAAAAAAACCTTATACATGAATGAGACGATAAAAGACTATGAGTGTGTTAAAGTTTTTGGAGGAGTTCTTCCCACAGCTGATCCAGAGTATGTTATAAATCATAAAAATATTAATTATATTGCCGTTGGCGAAGGTGAGATCACCTTAAAAGAATTAGCAGAGACTGTTTACAAAAAAAAAGATTATAAAAAACTTAAAGGCACCTGGTTCAAAAATGAAGATGGAACTATAATTAAAAATCCAAGAAATCAACTTATCAATATCAATGACCAAGCCCCTGATTATAGCTTGTTTGATTCAAAAAGATTTAATAGACCAATGGGTGGCAGAATTTTTAAAATGGTGCCTTTAGAAACTTACAGAGGTTGTCCTTATAAATGTACTTTTTGTAATTCTCCTATGCATAATACCCATGTAAAAGAAGAAGCAATTTCACATTCTTTCCTTAGAAGAAAACAAATTAGCAAAGTTAGAGAAGAACTTTTATCTTTAAGAGATAAATATAACCCAAGTTTTATTTACTTTATTGATGACAGTTTTTTAGCTAGACCAATCAAAGAAATTTTTGAATTTTGTGAAATGTATAAAGAATTTAAAATTCCTTTCTGGTTTAATACGAGACCAGAAAATTGCAAAGAAGAAGTGTTGAAAATGTTAAAGGAAGTAGGAGCTTATAGAATATCTTTTGGAATAGAATGCGGAAATGAAGAATTCAGAACAAAAGTTTTACAAAGAAAGCCAACTAACAAACAAGTAGTAGAAGCTTTTGGAACTATTGCAAAAGGAGGGATTGCTTTTAGTGTAAATTTGATTATTGGATTTCCTGGAGAGACTAGAAATCTTGTTATGGAGACAGTTGAATTAGTAAAACAAATTTCAGGATTTGATGCTCTTACCGTAAGCATATTTACTCCATACAGAGGAACAGTATTAAGACAAATTGCTTTAAAAAATGGATGGTTAGATCCAAATCATTTAACCGTACACACCACATCATCGTCTGTTTTAAAAATGCCTAAACCATATCTTCAATCCATTGAAATCGATGGATTGATGAGAACAATCCCACTTTACGTATACTTTCCATATGATCATTGGGAGAATATTCAAAAAGCCGAAAAGTTTGATGAAGAAGGTGAAAAAATGTTTAAAAAATACTCAAACATATACAAAGAAAATTTTCTTAAAACTAATCAAGATGACAAAAAAATATTTTTAGATCACAGGGGAGTATCCGACAGACCTTTAATAAGCAAAACACAATTTTCAAGTCATGAAATTGATTCTTTAACTATGAATCATAGTTAGCGATCAATGTAAATTAATGAAAAATTTAATAAATATATAATTTTTCCTTTACATTTTGGGATTTCAAAAAAAAAGTTTAAAGATTAAATTAATTTATTTCTAAATATTTCTAAAAAGTTGTTCAATAATTGAAACTATGCTAGTGTTAAAAAATCATGAGCGATGTAAAGGTATGGAAAGATAAAAAGTTATTAGCCAATTCTAAATATAGATTTTTTCCCGCCAGTATAATGTTGCGTGCTATATTTTCTAATCGCTATTTTAAATCTCAAAATTTAAAAGAAGGTGGTTCGGTTTTAGACGTTGGCACTCTTTATGCTAACAACTTGATACCATTTTTTGATAGAGGTTGGGATTGTTATGGAACAGAAGTGACAGAAGAATCCGTAGAAATTGCGAAAGCATCTTCTTTAAAACAGAAAATATCTTCAGATATTAGACTTGGATTCAATACTAAATTACCATTTGATAATGAGCAGTTTGATGTATTGTTATCTTTAGGGACCATACATTACGAAGAGACAATCGAAGATGTGAAACTTGCATTAAAAGAGTTTAGCCGTGTTTTGAAAAGAGGTGGTTGCGCCCTTATTGAAACCACAGCACCAAAGCATCATTTGTTTGTCAAATCAAAACATATAAAAGAGCAATTATATCAATTAGATCTACCTTCAGATTTAAGACATAAACAGTTTTTTACCTTTTTTGAAGACGAAGCAAAGTTTAGAAAAATAGCTTCTGAATGTTTTTCATCAATTGAGGTTGCTAGATGTACCGAACAATACCCTAATACAACTATCGACATATGGATTTTTAAGTTATCAAAAACTTGATAACAAAATAAGTATTAGAAAGTTTAAGTTTATTCTTGAATAGCAAGGGCTATTCCATCTTTTCCATAACCATTGCCGTTATAAAACATGTATTTTTTATTCTTAAATTTTATAACATGTGGATAGGCGATCATATCGCTATCCCATTTATCTTTTTCTTTTGATGTAGTTAAATTTATTAAATTATCTTTTCTAGTCCAGTTCAAACCATTTTTTGAAATTGCATATCCCATTTTATATTCTCCAACTTTTTTTTCGTAGCAATAGTACATTTTGAATATTTTATCTTCATAGATAACACTTGGCCTTGCTGCTGCTCTTTCACCTTTTTTAAGTTTTATGCAAGTTTTTCCGGTCTGCATCCAATTGTAACCATCTTTGGAGTATGCAACCTTAATATCATACTTTGGATAATCTGCTCTGACCCATTCATTGCATGATACATACCACATAATCCATTTATTTTTTTTTAATTTAAGTACGTATGGTGCGGTCAGTATAGAGAAAGGTTCTTTATTTGTGAGAAATAGAATTGGTGCTTGAGAGAATCTTTTAAAACTTTTGCCCTTATTTGTTGATATAGCCAGTCCAGTCATAAGAGAATATCTTGTTGTAGATCTCGGTTTCCAACCTATATAATATAAAAGTAGTTTATTTTTTTCCTTGATAACACATGATGCTGTAACACCATTATCATCAAAAGCTCCCAGTTTTCCTGGTTGCAAAATTGGTTTTTTTGAAAAATTAAATACTTTTTTAGGATTTTTTAAATCAATGTCAAATGATCCTATCAAAGAAATGTTTTTATTATTTCTTCCACAAAAAAAAACTCTATATATTGAATTTTTGAGATGAATAGTACATGGGTCCATGCCAAAAGATTTCCACCAATTTATTTTTGTCTTACTTGGTTCTGCGATCAAACCAATTTTTTTCCATTTTTCCATAACTTAAATATTCATACTTTTTTGTATTATTTTCTAAAAATTTATTAAATGTTGAAATAAAAAATCGAAATTTATTTTTAGATACCTTTTTTTTATATTCGTTTATTGCTGAAGCGCTCACATCAACTGAGTCTACATGGATATTTTTTTTTGAAAATAGTGAAAAGCTTGATCCTGTACCACAACCCAAATCAAGAAATAACATTTTTTTTTTCAACTTAAACAGTTTTTTAAAAAAAAATGTTATAAGGGCCCGATCAGGGTAACGATTTCCTGAACTATTTTTATAAAACTTTTCCCACCTGCTCATCATTTAAACTTTTTTATTTCTAAGAATTTTTTTACATCAAATGACAGTTTTTTACTGTCTGGGTTTATTACGACACTATTAGATTTAACTTTTTTAGTTATATGGGCACTAGAACCAATAAAACAGCTTTCACCTATGTCAACAAAATGACCAACAGTTGCATTCATTCCAAAGAAAGAAGAATTTTTTACTTTGCAGTTTCCGCCTATTGCTACTCCAGATGAAATCCAACAATTATCTCCAATATTAGTATGATGACCAATGATCGATCCACTCCAAATAAAAGTATTATTGCCAATTTTAGAATAAGGCTGGATATGACTATCTAACACGACAACATTTTCTCCTATTTTTTTTGACGTATTGAATAATTTAAAGTTATTAACTACGTTTTCTAAGAAATAACCTTTTTTTTTAAAAAAAGAATATTTTTTACTCCTAATAGAATTTAATTCTGAATAAGAAATTGCAATGTGCATATTATAATCTTTAGGCTTATACTTTTTCAAAAGTGTAGTGGTTGATATTATACCTTTTTTATTAAAGCTATTCCCTTTTAAGTGATTATCATCGACACAATATAATTCTATTTTCCTTGACATTTTTTTTAAGTAAAATGAAATTATATCTGACTGTTGCCCTGTACCAAAAACTATTAATGGTTTTTTTTTCATATTTTTAATCCACCATCAATTTTTAATATTTTACCGTTAAAAAATTTATTTTTTATAATAAAATCTATTCCTTGAATTAATTCTGATATTTTGCCAAGTCTTTTAGAAGGAGTATTTTTTTTGATATGTTCTATATAAGATTTATTGATTGATTGGTAAGTGCTTTCGGTTGAAAAAAATCCTGGAGAAATGCCAGCCACACGAATATTAAATCTTGATAATTCTTTAGCCCAAGTGAAAGTTAATGCATTTATCCCAGCTTTCGCAGCAGAGTATGCTGATTGTCCTTCGTTACCTTCTGATGCAATTGAGCTAATATTTATTATCAAACCTGGATTTCTATTACTAACCATATTTTCAATCAAATAAGAGGAGATGTTAAATGTACTCGTTAAATTAGTTTTGATAATTTCTTCCCAATCTTTTAAAGAATGTTTTTCAATTTTACCATTTTTAAATCGGATTATTGGATTGCTAAATATTTTTCCTGCATTATTGATAAGAATATCAATTTGTTTATTTTTTCTTGTTATCTTTTTAATTACAACGCTTAAGTTTTTTAAATTATTTAAATCCAATTTATATATTTCTATTTTTGGATATTTTTTTTTTAATATTTTTAAGGTTTTAAGATTTTTGTCTAAACAAATAAGATGATATTTATTGTAAAAATATTTTGTTATTTCTGTTCCAATATTTCCAGAAGCTCCAGTGATAATTATTTTTTTCATTTTTTAAATCCTCTATAATTTAAATATTCGGAATAATTTGTTAACAAAAAAATTTTCTTACCGTTAATTTTTATATACGCTGGCTCGTGAGGTGCGTGATTTAAAGCTTGTATTTTTTTAAATGATTTATTCAAGTTTTTTACTTTTTTAATTTTTTTTATACTATCTAGTCTATTAAATTTAATTCCAAATTTCTTAATAGGTTTAAGAGTAATTTTTTTATTTTTTGTTTTTTTTAAAACTAAACTTTTAATTTGAGCTAAAAATTGTTTTACCATTAATTTTTCTATTTCTCTTGGATTTTTAAGTTTGATGAGTATTTTTTTTTCACTAACTAAATATCCTGTATCAACTTTATCAGATATTAAGTGAAGAGAAGAAAAACAATATTTTTCTCCATTTAAAATAGCAAAATTTATTGGGTCATGTCCCCTGTAATTAGGAAGTTTGCCGAAATGACAATTAAAAATATTGCTATTTGCTTTAATTACTTTTTCAGAAAGTATCCAAGGATGTTGAATTGATAGAATTAAATTAATTTTTTTTTTTTTAATTAATTTTATAATAGTGTTTTCGTTTCTTTGTTTGTTTGAAATATATTCTTTTTTTTTAAAAATATTTTTTTTTAAATATTCTTTCATTGATAAATTTGATTGAATAAACTTAATGTTTATTTCTTTTTTTTTAAAATTTTTAAAAAAAATAGCAGTTTCTCTAGCTAGCAGACTTTCCCCTAATAATAACCCAATATTTAAATTCATATAAAATATCTTGATAAATCCTTTATTTTTTTAATTTTAAGTATTTCTTTAGACTTAAGTTTTCTTTTAATTCTTTTTTCCAAAAGCATCACTAATTCAATTTGTTTAAGTGAGTCCCAATTACCCAGCTTAGATAAAGACATATTATCATTTAATTTTGAACTAGTATTGAAAAACTTTTGAGCAAAATTAAGATGCAATTTTTTTTTCATATATTTTTTTTAGCTTATGTTTATCAATTTTGTTATTAGCGTTTTTAATTAAATCTTTACAAAAAAATATGTAATTTGGTAAAAAATATTTTGGCAAGTGTTTTAATATATAATAATTAATTCTTTCTCTAGAAAGCTTATAATTATTTGTACTTATTATTGCAACTATACTTCCTAAACTTTTTTTTACGTAAAAAACAAAAACCTCTTTAACTTCTGGAGCTTTGTTAATTGCTACCTCGATTTCATTAAGTTCTATACGATAGCCCATATGTTTAATTTGGCTATCTTTTCTCCCAACAAAAAAAATTTCCTTATTTCTAGTATTTTCATAAACTATATCTCCTGTTTTATAAGCTCTATACTTTTTAGTAAAATAAAATTGTTTCTTAGTTAAATTTTTTTTACCTATATAACCATGAGCGATACTTTTACCTGTCAATACAAGTTCTCCATGACTCCGTTTACTATTTTTATTAGATTTATTAATTATTTTGTATCCAAAAGATTTCCAAATTTTCCCTAGAGTTACATATAAAGAGGAATCATCGTAAAGATCCTTTTTTTTAATAAGATGGCTTGAGCAAATGCATGTGCCTTCGGTAGGCCCATAAACATTATAATATTCCTTTTTTTTTAAAATTTTAAACAATGTTTGTAATTTATCTTTTGGGAAAGCTTCGCCACCAAAAATAATTTTTTTTAAAAATTTAAATTTCTTTTTTGATATTTGACCAATATTTATTAAATAAATTAATAAAGATGGGGTAGAAAACCAGACTGTACATTTGTGTTTAAAAACTCTTTCAATTAATTTTTTTGGTTCACTAATATTTAGTTTTTCAACTAACACAAGTTTATTTCCATTTAATAATGATGCATAAATATCAAATACTGAGTTATCAAAATACAATGGATTTACTTGTGTAAAAATGTCGTTTTTTTTAATTTTGAAATTTATTTTTGTCTCTTTAGAAAAAATTAGTAAACTTTTGTGGTCAATCATTGCTCCCTTAGGTTCCCCGGTTGATCCTGATGTATACATAATATAAGCAATATTTTTATCTTTGACCTTTCCATAGCAAATATTTAAATTATCGATCAAATTACTTTTTTTAATTTTTTGAATTAAAAAATTTTTGATCGATACATTTTTATTTAAATTCGAAGTTAGATAAATCTTTGAGGATGATGATTGTATTATCTGATCAACTCTACTTTTTGGCAAGTTATCGTCTAGCATAATATACGGATAACCAGATTTTAAACATGCAATAATTGACAAGAAAGTGTCTATATTTTTTTTTGCTTGAATTAAAATAACACTGTCTTTTTTGTAATTACTAAATAAAAAACTTGATATATAATCTGATTTTTTATTTAAATAATCATAAGTGTATTCTTTGTTTTTCAAATCTGTTATTGCAATTTTGTATTTATTTTTTTTTACAATTTTTTGAAAATGAAGATTAAAATTATTTTTTTTTTCCATTAAATAAAATTCGCTTTTGTATGTTTTGCCCTATTTTATTTTTTTAAATTGTTAGATACTAATAAAAATAATCAATTTTGTACAATTTATTTGATATTTTGAGTATAATTATTTCTTTACTGTTCAATAATTGAACGATAGTATGTTCAAAAATTGAACAATATGAGCGAAGATTTAGATCAATTTAATACATTGAGGAAAATTAAATCTAAACCCAACAGTTCTCAAAGAGAGTTGGCGAATGAATTAGGGTTTAGTTTAGGTAAATTAAATTATTGTTTAAAAGCTTTAAAGGAAAAAGGGCTAATAAAAATTAAAAATTTCCAAAAAAATCCAAATAAAATTGGTTATGCATACATATTAACACCTAAAGGAGTTACTCAGAAAACAAAACTTACGATTAATTTTATGAAAAGAAAAATGAAAGAGTACGACGAGCTTAAATCCGAAATTGAAGATGCTAAAAAATAAGAATTACTTTTAATTAAAAGAGCATTAAAAAATTAAATGAAAAAAGGAAATATAGTTTTTGTAACAGAGGCTAATTTTTCAAAAGGTCTAGGACATTATAAGAGATCATTGTCATTTGCAGGGTATTTAAAAAAAAATTTTAAAATTTTTTTTTTTAGAAAAAAAAATCTCAAAAATATTAAAATTAAATACAAAACTATTACAAAAGTAGAACAATTTCAGAAAATTTATAAAAATGATCTGCAAAACATAATTATTTATGATGTTAAAAAAATCGAAAGTTATAAAAATTTAATTAATAACAATTACTTAAAAAAGTATAAGAAAATTTTTGTTTATGACAAGATCCCTAACTTTTCTTACAATCTACTAATCATTCCTTATATTATAAAAAAAAAATTTAAAAGAAAAAATATTTTCTCTGGGTATAAATATGTTATTTTAAATGAAAATTTTTTTAAATCTAATAAAAGCATTAAAAAATTTACAATTTGTTGCACTATGGGAGGCTCTGATATAAATCAATTCACTTATAAAATTATAAATTTATTATCTAAAATAAAATTAAAAACAAAAATTGATGTTAATGTCATTATTGGAAACTATTTTAATAACATTCATAAAAATAAAATTATTAAAATATGTAAAAAAAATAAATTTAAGTATTATTTGAACCCAAAAAATTATGCATCAATATTGAGCAAATCTTCGTTTTTGATTACAAATAGTGGTAATTCAAAATACGAAGCTGCTGCTCTTGGAAAACCTTTTATTATAATGTCGAATGATAGAAACTCAATAAAACACTGCAAAGAATTTAGTAAATTTATAAAGTCTTATTATTTCAAAAACTATATAGTGCCTAATAAAAGTTTTTTGGAAAAAAAAATTAAATATTTTATTAAACATCAAAGTAAAGTAATTAGTACTTTTAAATCAAATAAAAAAATAATTAATAAAAAAAATATTGACTACTTAAATAATATTATTAAAAAAATTTAATGAAAAATATCGAAAAAACTATCAAAAAAGCTGAAAATCTAATTCCAGGTGGAGTTTCATTATTTTCAAAAAAACCTCAAAATTTTTTACAAAAAGGTTGGCCCAGCTATTTTATTAAAACCGATAAAGTTTACGTTTGGGATTTAAATAAAAAAAAATACCTGGATATGTTTTTCGGAGTAGGAACGAATACTCTTGGTTATAATAATAAAGAGGTAGATAAAGCTGTTATTGAGTGTTGTCGAAATGGAAATATGAGCTCTTTGAATTCAATTGATGAAGTAATGTTAGCTGAAAAGTTGGTTTCGCTTAATCCTTGGGCTAGTAAAGTTAGATTTGCAAGAACTGGTGGTGAAGCTAATGCTATAGCAATTAGAATTGCAAGAGCTGCAAGTGGTAAAGATAAAGTTGCAGTATGTGGTTATCATGGATGGCATGATTGGTATTTGTCAGCAAACTTATCAAATAAGAAAAATTTAGATAAACTTTTATTAGAAGGTTTAAAGCCAAAAGGTGTTCCAAAAAGTCTTATAAATTCCGTATATACATTTGAGTATAACGATTTAGCAAAATTTAAAAAAATTATAGCCACCAATAATATTGGTGTAGTCAAGATGGAAGTTCGAAGAGATGAAAAACCAAAGAATAATTTTCTTCAATCCATAAGAAAAATTTGTGATAAAAAAAATATTGTTCTTATTTTTGATGAGTGCACCACTGGCTTTAGGGAAAATTATGGTGGTTTATATAAAAAATACGCCGTAGTTCCTGATATTGTTTTATTTGGTAAGGCGCTTGGAAATGGATACGCAATAACGGCCATTGTTGGTAAAGACGAAGTAATGAAATATGGAAACGAAACTTTTATAAGTAGCACATTCTGGACTGAAAGAATTGGATTTGTTGCTGCTAATAAAACTCTAGAGGTAATGAAGAAACAACGATCTTGGATAAAAATTAAAAAAAATGGGAAACTTATTAAAGATACCTGGAAACGGTTAGCTAGAGAACATAATTTAAATATTAAGATTGGAGGCATAGATCCGCTACCTTCCATTTCGTTTAAAAGCAAAAATAATTTAGGATATAAAACTTTAATAACACAGGAAATGCTGAAAGAAAAAATACTTTGTTCAAATTTAGTTTTTGCGAGCATGTTACACACAAAAAAAATAATAGATATTTACGAAGATCATTTATCAAAAGTATTTAAAAAAATTTCAAACTGTGAAAATGGATATAGCTTAAAAAAATATTTAAAAAATGGAGTTTGTAACTCTGGATTTAAAAGACTAACATAATGCAATTATGTTAAAAAAAATAAAAAACAACAAAGATAAAACAAAAGTTTTAGCTATTTTTCTCGCAAGAGGAGGCAGTCGAAGAATTAAAAATAAGAATATAGTAAGTTTTTTTGGCAAACCGATAATTTATTATGGATTAAATGCTGCAAAAAAATCGAAAATTTTTAGTGAAATATTTATTTCAACAGATTCTCAAAAAATAAAAAAAATTGTAGAAAAAAAAGGATTTAAAGTTAAAAAATTAAGATCAAAAAAATTGGCTAGAGATAATGTAAATTCACTAGTTGTAATTAAAAAAATTCTTGATGATTATGAAAAAGAAAATATTAATTTTGATTGTGTTTTTAATATTTTTCCAGCATCACCATTACTTAAACCTAAAGATTTAGAAGAAGCTTTTAAAATATTCAAAAAAAATAAAATGAAAAAACCTTTGTACGTTTTTTCTAAATATTTAACGCCAATTGAATGGGCCTTCAGAAAAAGAAAAAATATTTTTATTCCAAAAAAACCAAAATTAATTATGAAAAATAGTTTAACTTTTAAAGAGAGTTTTTATGAATCAGGTCCTTTCACAATTTTTCCAACTAAATATTTTAAGAAAAAAAATTATTTAAAGAATTCATCAAAAGGATTTTTGGGATACGAGTTACCCAATTTTAGGTCCATTGATATAGATACAAAAGAGGACTTGTTTTTTGCAAAAGTTCTGTATTTAGGTTTAAACAAAAAAACTTCTATTTAAACTATTTTATAAATGAAACTAATTAAACCTAAAAATATAATTATTGGTTCTGCTAACTTTGGTCTTAATTATGGCATTTCAAATAATTATAAAAAAATTTCATCCGAACAAATAAAAAAAATTATTAATTTTTGTGAAAAAAAAAATATTAATTTTATAGATACAGCAGCTGGATATGGAAATTCCGAAGAAATTATAGGATCAATAACAAATAAAAAATGGAAAATAATTACAAAACTACCTTTATTAAAATCTAACAATTATTCAAAACTAAAAAAGGATATATTTGATTATGTTTATTTATCTCTTTTGAAATTAAAAAAAAATAATATTTATGGAATACTGCTTCATGAAGAAAAACAATTATTATTTAAAAATGGAATATATATTTACAAAATTTTAAAAGAGTTAAAAAAGAAAAAAATTATAAAATATTTTGGTGTATCGTTCTATAGTAGAGATATATTAATAAATACAATAAAAAATTATAAGCTAGATATAGTTCAAATACCTATGAACTATATTAACAATGAGTTTCATGACATAAAAACTCTAAAGAAAATAAAAAACAAAGTAAAAAAAATTCATGTAAGATCAGTGTTTCATCAAGGTTTATTGTTAAACCCCAAAATTAAATCAAATAAGATTAGAAAATATAAAAAATATATTAAATATTTAAAGCAATGGCATTTTAATAAAAAATATTCACATATAGAGAGCGCTTTAAATTTTTTCAAAAGTTATAAATACATCGACGCTTTTGTTATAGGGATAAATAGCAGCGAAGATTTGATTGAAATACTAAATTGCAAAAAAAGGAAAATTCATGAATTTCCTAAAATAAATGATAAAAAATTTGTTGATTTAAGAAATATTTAAATAAAATTGCTTAGAATTCTAATTTTGTAAGCAATTTTAGTATAATTATTTCTTTACTGTTCAATAATTGAACGATATTATGTTCAAAAGTTGAACGCTTAAATTTTAATTAATATATTTAAAAGGTAAATTTAATGTTTAATGGCAAAAAAATATTAATAACTGGCGGCACAGGTAGTCTAGGTAAAGCTCTGACAGCATATTTACTAAAAAAATATAAAAATATAAAAAAATTAATAATTTTTAGTAGAGATGAATATAAGCAATTTAAAATGCAAGAACAATTTAATATTAAAAAAAACCCAAATTTAAGATTTTTTTTAGGGGATGTAAGGGACTACGATCGATTAGAGTTAGCTTTATGTGATGTAGATTACGTTATTCATGCAGCAGCATTAAAACAGGTTCCAGCAGCCGAATATAATCCATTCGAATTTATTAATACAAACATAATTGGGGCACAAAATATTGTAAGAGCCTCTATTAAAAATAATATTAAAAAGGTTATTGCACTTTCAACAGATAAAGCTTGTTCCCCAATAAACTTATATGGTGCTACAAAGTTGTGTTCGGATAAATTATTTATATCATCAAATAATTTAGTAGGTAGAAAAAATGAAACTAGATTTTCTGTTGTTAGATATGGAAATGTTTTTGCAAGCAGAGGTTCAGTAATTCCTTTTTTCTTAGATATTTCTAAAAAAGGAAAAAAGTTTCCCTTAACAGATTATAGAATGACAAGATTTAATATTTCATTAAAAAAAGCTCTTGAAACAGTCATTTGGGCTTTTTACAATTGCAAAGGATCAGAGATTGTAGTTCCAAAACTTCCAAGTTTTAAAATCATAGATCTTATAAAATCTATAAAATCTAAACCAAAAATAAAAATTATAGGTATTAGACCAGGAGAAAAAATACACGAAGAACTGATTTCAAATTCAGATAGCAAAACATCAATTGATATTGGCAGTTATTATTTGATTTTACCAAATATAGATTTAAAAAAAAAATATAGAAAATCAAAACTTCTTAAAAATGATTTCATATACAGAAGTGATTTAAATAAAGATCAGCTCAGTATAAAAAATTTATCCAAATTAATTCAAAACTATTCTGATGAAAATAAATAAGTTTTTAAGCGATATTAAAAATACTTGCTTAAATTTAAACTTTACTATTGAAATATTTTCGGAAGACAAAATAAACAAAGTTTTAGATAAAAATAAAAATAATTTTGATTATTGTTTTATCAATGAAAATAATATTTTTTACCAATATTTGTAAACTATGAATAGCTATATAATTGCAGAGATTGGTTCAAATTTTAATCAGAGCAAAAAACTTGCATTTAAGATGATTAAAGCTGCAAAAAAAATAGGTGCCAACGCTATAAAGTTTCAACTTTTTAATGCAAAAAAAATGTATCCTAACGATGATAAGATGTACAGATTATTTAAGTCTATTGAGCTTAATCCTAAATGGATAAAGGACCTAAAAAATTATAGTAAAAAAAATAAAATTGATTTTTTGTGTTCTGTTTTTGATTTAGAGTCTGCAAGACTTGTAAATAAGCATGTAAAGTATCATAAGGTAGCTTCATCTGAAGCAACTAATTATGGTCTTCTTGAGTATTTGTTAAAAACAAAAAAAAAGATTCTGTTTTCTACTGGGATGTGTGACATTAAAGATGTAGAGAATTTTATAAAACTTGCAAAAAAATATAAAAATAAAAATATTGTATTAATGCAATGTGGATCTATGTATCCAATACCATACAATCACGTAAACTTAAATGTTTTAAAAACATATAGAAAGTATAAATTTCAATTAGGCTTTTCAGACCATACAATTGGTTCTGAAGCTGCTATGTGTTCTAGAGCCATAGGAGCAAAGTATTTTGAAAAACACTTTACTTTAAACAAAAAACTAAAGGGACCCGACCATTTCTTTGCAACGGAACCTTCAGAATTCAAAGATTATATAAAAAAAATAAAATTAGTTGAAACTTTATTAGGAACAAGCTCCAAAGAAATGCTTCCAGATGAAAAGAAATTTGGAAGAAGAGAGGGTATTTACTGTTCAAGAAATATAAAAAAGGGCACAATTATAAAAAAAAATTTTATTTATATTAAGAGACCAGCGCTAGGCATAAGGTCAAGAGATATTAAAAATGTGATAGGAAAACAAATAACTACAAATAAAAAAAAAAATAGCCCAGTCTTTGAATTTGATCTTAAGAATTAATAATTTTTATTTTATGAAACTAGCAATAAGCCAACCAACATTTTTACCCTGGTGTGGATATATCGGTTTAATAGATCATGTAGATAAATTTGTATTTTTAGATGATGTTCAATTTGATAAAAGAAGCTGGCAACAAAGAAATTATATTAAATTTAATAACGACAAACATCTTATTACTGTTCCTATCAAATCTAAAAATAAAAGATTTCAAAAAATTAATGAAGCAGAAATAGATCACGATATTAATTTTATTGATAAACATAAAAAAAAAATTTTCTACAGTTATTCAAAGTCAAAATTTTATGACCAATATTCGGAGGATATATTTAAAATATACGACAAAAAACATAAGAAAATATTAGATTTTAATTTAGATTTGATTACTTATTTTTGCAAATGTTTAAATATTCAAACAAAGTTTGAATTTTCAAGTAATATGAAAACAAAAGAAAAAAAACAAGATTTAATTTTAGAAATAAGCATATTAATGAAATGTAAAGAATATATATCTACATTGGGAAGCAAATCTTACTTAGACAACGAAAAAAAATTTAAAGATAATAGAATAGATTTATATTTCTACAATTATCAAAATATTGCGTATAACCAATTAGGGAAAAATTTTATTAAGAATTTATCTTTTTTAGATTTATTATTTAATCTTGGAAAAGATAGTAGAAGATTTATAAAAAAAAATTTTTTTTTAATGAAAGATAAAAATATATAAAATATGAAATTCATACCATATGGAAGACAGCATATATCTTACTCTGATATTAATGCAGTAAAAAAAGCTTTAAAAAATAACTTAATTACTAATGGAAAAGCAGTTTCTAATTTTGAAAAAAAAGTTTCAAATTATTTGAAATGCAAATACGTTTCTACATGTAACAGTGGAACTTCAGCACTTTTTTTAGCTTTACTTTCAATCAATGTTAAAAAAAATGATAAGATAGTCATGCCATCGATAAATTTTATATCATCTTACAATATATGTAAAACTTTAGGTGCTAAAGTTTATTTAGCTGATGTTGATGAGCACACAGGTCAAATGACACCGACTACATTGGATCAATGTATAAAAAAATATAAACTTAAAAAAGTTAAAGCGATAATACCAATGTATAATGGCGGACTCCCTGCAAATGCTGAAAATTATTTATATTTTAAGAAAAGATTAAAGTCTTATATAATTGAAGATGCTTGTCACGCTTTAGGTTCCAGTTATTTATATAAAAAAAAATTTTTTAAAATTGGAAGCTGTAGGCATTCAGATATTTCAACGTTTTCATTACACCCTCTAAAGACTATAACTACAGGAGAAGGTGGGTTAGTTACAACGAACGATCTTAAGCTAGACAAAAAAATCAAAATGCTAAGATCCTTAGGTATTAAAAGAAATAGTAATATTCATTGGAATTATGATGTCGTTATTAAAGGTTTTAACTTTAGGCTTAATGATTTTCAATCTGCATTAGGCATCAGTCAATTAAATCAAATTGAAAAATTTTTAAAAAAAAGAAAAAAAATAGCTAATTTTTATGACAAATATCTTAGCAAAATTACAAATATTAAAACTCAGAAAAGAAGCCAAATTTATAAATCTGCAAATCATCTATATATAATTAATTTTAAGAATTTTAATAAATATAAAAAAAATAAATTTATAAAATATATGAAAAAAAATGGGGTAACAGTGCAATTTCATTATATTCCAATATATAAATTTTCGATATTTAAAGGTAACCTAAAATTAAAAAATTCAGAAAAATATTATAATACGGCTATAAGCCTACCCATATTTTATGATCTTAAAATAAATGAACAAAAATATATTTTAAATTTGATAAAAAGATTTTTTAAAGTTTATAAATAAATAAAATGGCTAATAATATTAAATTGCTTGATTGTACTTTTAGAGATGGAGGGTATTACAACAATTGGAATTTTGATAAGAAATTCATTCCAAGATATTTAAATGATATTAATAAAATAGGTATTAATTATGTAGAATTAGGATTTAGAAACCCTGATAAAACAAACTTGATGGGTGAAAATGCTTATACAACAGACACCTATTTAAATAAATTTAAAATACCAAAAGATATCCAGGTTGGAGTAATGGTAAATGCATCAGATTTATTTATAAACAAAAAAGATCCTTTATATAATTGTAAAAAATTATTTCCCAATCCTAATAAATCAAAAGTGAGATTTGTTAGACTTGCTTGTCATTTACATGAAATTTTTTTACTTAAGGAAGTTATAGCATGGCTAAAAAAAAATAATTTTATGATTTTTATTAATCTAATGCAAATATCTGAGATTAAAGATTTTAATATTAAAAAGGTTTGCTTATTTTTGAATAAAACAGATGCAGATATTTTGTATTTGGCTGACAGTTTAGGATCTCTTAATCCAAAAAAAATAAGTTATCTAGTAAAACTAGTTAAAAAGTATTTTAAATTTGAAATTGGATTTCATGCTCATAATAATTTAAAATTAGCTTTAAAAAATGCTATAGCTGCAAATAATTCAGGAGCAAAATGGATTGATAGTACCATTAAGGGTATGGGTAGGGGACCAGGAAATTTACTTACTGAAGATATTATTAGACATCTTAACTATAATTCAAAAAATAAATTTTTTTCTAAACAGTTGAAAGATTATTTTAATAAATTAAAAAAAAAATATAATTGGGGACCAAATCAATATTATAAAATTGCAGCTAAAAATAAAATTCACCCAACATATATTCAAAAAATGTTATCGGACGAGAGATATAAAAAGCTTAATTATTTAGACATAATTAAATCTTTAAAGAAAACCGAAACTAGCAAATATAATCCAATTAGATATTTTCAATATGCTTTTTTTTCTAAAAAAAAACAATTAAGGAAAAATTTTTTAATTAAAAGTATTACTAACAAGACATTAATTATTGGTTCAGGTAAAAGTGTAAGAAAAAATAAATCTAAAATCGAAAAATTTATAAGACAAAATAATATTAATGTAATTGCTTTAAATACAACAAGTTCAATTAATGAAAAGCTAATCGATTATAGAGTTGCATGCCATCCTCTTAGAATTATTTCTGATATTTCTATCTACAAAAAAAATGAAACCAAGCTTATTATTCCTTATTCCTCTTTTAATGGTGGAATTAAAAATCTAATAAAAAAGTATAAAATTAAATTCTTAGATTATGGATTAAAATTAAGTATGAACAACCAAATTCATGTTAAAAATAATTATTGTGTCTTACCTGATCCACTAGCAATTGGTTATGCTTTAAGTATTTTTTCAGCTAAATCGAAAAATGATTTGTATTTTGCAGGAATTGATGGGTTTGATATCAGCAATTCCGAAACTGATAATACTATAGCAATGATTAAATATTTTTTTAGTAAGATTATAAAAAATCGACCAATTAGTCTAACTCAATCAAAGTACAAAAAAATGTTTAAATTTCTAAGTTTATGAAAAATTTATCAATCATAATACCTGCCAGGTATGACTCTAAAAGATATAGGGGTAAGCCTTTAGTTAAAATTTTGGGCAGGGAAATGGTTTTAAGAGTGGCTGATATTTGTAAAAAAGTTGTTAAGAAAGAAAATTTATATATCGCAACGGATAGTAAAAAAATTTCTGATGTGGTTAAAAAGAATAATTATAACTCAATAATGACCTCAAAAAGTTGTCTAACTGGAACAGACAGAGTAGCAGAAGCCTCAAAAAAGATACATTCCAAGATATATGTAAATGTTCAAGGTGACGAACCAATTATAAGTCCTAAAGATATTAAAAAAATTGTTTTAGCTAAAAAGAAATTTCCCAATCATGTTATTTGTGGTTTTTCTAAAATTCAAAAACACGAAAAACCCGAAAACAAAAATATACCAAAAGTAGTCATTAATAAACAAAACGAGCTTTTGTATATTTCGAGATCGGTTGTTCCGGGATCAAAGAAAAAATTAAAAAAATATATTTTTTATAAACAAGTATGTATTTATGCTTTTAATAAAAAAGAACTCAAGAAATTTTATTC
>CACHQT010000006.1 GCA_902582105.1 uncultured Pelagibacteraceae bacterium | reverse complement strand
TTTTTAATTCCAATTTTTGTTTTAATATATTTATTGGTATATCTAAGATTCACTGCTGCATACTCAATATTTTATGCAACAATTGCATTGATTATAGTAAATTTAATAAACATATTATTTAAGCAGCAAAATTATAAGAATGCTTTTAGAATATGGTACAATCAAACGATAGTTGGTTTTCAAAAGGGAGCAATAAACATGGTTGCAGTTGGAATAGCAATTGCAACAGCTGGTGTAATTGTTGGAGCAGTTGGTTCTACTGGATTAAGTACAAACTTAATTATAGTAATAGAGTCTGTAGCTAGAGATAATGTAATAATTTTAATTCTTTTGACTATAGTTTTGTGTTTGTTATTAGGAATGGGGCTTCCAACTACTGCAAATTATGTTGTTGTAGCTTCTTTAATGTCTATGGTTCTAGTAGATGTTGGTAATGCATCTGGATTTATATTTCCTTTGATAGCAGTTCATCTTTTTGTATTTTATTTTGGTTTAATGGCAGATGTTACACCCCCCGTAGGTCTAGCATCTTATGCTGCAGCAGGAATATCAGGTGGAGATCCGCTAAAAACAGGTGTCCAAGCATTTTGGTATAGTTTAAGGACGGGTGTTTTACCAATTGTTTTTTTATTTAATCACGAGTTGCTATTAATTGGAATTGAAAATATTTGGCATGCATTAACAGTAATTTCAACATCATTAATTGGAATTTTAGTATTCACATCTGCAACTCAAGCTTGGATGTTCAGTAGACTAAAATGGTTTGAAATTATAATTTTCTTAATAATTTCTATATCACTTTTATCTCCTGAATTTATTCTAAATAAATTTTATCCAAAATTTAATTATAAAGATTTAAATAAAGTACAGAATTTAAATTTCGATCCAAATAAAGAAATCCATATTAAGATTACAAGGCCAAGTGAATATGGAGAAAGATATAAATTATTTGTAGTTAAAAAAAATAGTTTTGAGAATGGCTTCAATCTAGAAGAATATGGAATTAATTTAATTAAAGAAAATGATAAAATAATTATAGATACACTAAAATGGAATGGGCAAGCTAAGAAAGCAGGTTTAGAAACTGGAGACTATATTACTGAATTTAAAATTGAAAATTTAGATAGACCGAATAAAGTTCTTGTATATCCAGTATCTATTTTATTTTTAGTTATCTTTGGGTATTTTAATTATCGAAGAAAAAATATTATTAACCCCCAGGGCCCAAGTTAGAAGGTTTAATATTTAATATTTTCCATACCCCCGAGGCTGATGCAATAATTTTATCTTTGCACTTTAGATGACAAATTAAAAAAACTAGTGACTTTGTTTTTTTTTGAATTTTAGTAAAGCCAACAATTTCATCTCCAACTTTTGTTGCCCCAATAAATTTTAAGTCCAAAGATATCGTTACACATGGCGAATTTCCTGCAGCTCTATGTGCAGCGGTGCCAGAGCCAGCATCAATTAAAGCAGCCACATACCCTCCATGAGTAATGCCGGCAGCATTAAGATGATTTTCTGAAATTAAGCATTTAAATTCATACTCAGTCTCAGAAATTTCTCTAAAGAAAAGTCCACCATTATGCTTCATAAAACCTGGTTTGATACTGATCTGTTCAAATTCTTTTGGCATATTTTTAAAGTATAAATGTTAAAATTAATAAAATTATAAAAACTATTATAAAAAAGTATATTACTGATTTTTCTAGTGAAATTTTAGAAAATAAATTTAGCATTTTATCACCTCGTTTGGTGCGCCTGCTAGGAGTCGAACCCAGAACCTCCTGGTCCGTAGCCAAGCGCTCTATCCAGTTGAGCTACAGGCGCAATTAATAATTTTACTTATATATATAATTTTTAATGAAATTTTACTATTTAAGAATTATTGTATTTATATGGTAAAAAATTTAAAAGATGTAGTAATTGTATCTGCCGCAAGGACAGCTATCGGTAAACTAAGAGGTATATGGTCAAATTACCAAGCTCATGAGTTAGGTGCTAATGTCATATTAAGTATTCTAAAGAAATCAAAAATTCAAACTGACGCCATTGATGAAGTAATAATGGGTCAAGTTTTAACTGGTGATACGGGTCAAAACCCTGCAAGGCAGGCTGCGATAAAAGCTGGCTTACCAAATGATAAGACTGCTTACATTATTAACCAAGTTTGCGGTTCAGGTTTAAGAGCTGTTGTAGCAGGCTATCAATCAATTATTTCTAACGATGCAAAGATAGTTATTGCTGGGGGACAAGAAAGTATGACAAATTCAAATGAGGAATTTATGCTTAAAGATGGTTTAATAGACGCTTACAACAATTATCATATGGGAATTACAGCAGAAAATGTAGCTGAGAAATTTGGAATTTCAAGAAAAGAACAAGACAAGTTTGCTGTTGCCTCTCAATTAAAAGCGCAAGAAGCAATAAAGCAAAAAAAATTTAAAGAGGAAATAATCGAAGGAGATAATTTATTAGATGAGCATCCTAGAGCTAATGTTACAGAGGAAAGTCTTTCTAAGCTTAATACTGCTTTTAAAGAAAATGGAACTGTTACAGCCGGCAATTCATCAGGAGTAAATGATGGAGCGGCAGCAGTTCTTTTAATGAATAGAGCAGAGGCAGAAAAAAATAATATAAAACCTTTAGCTAAAATTATTTCTTGGGCAACTTGTGGAGTTGAACCTGCTCTTATGGGAACAGGACCAATTCCTGCAACTAATAAAGCTCTAAAAAAAGCAGGATGGTCTATAAATGATTTAGATTTAATTGAGTCGAACGAAGCATTTGCAGCTCAAAGCATAGCAGTAATCAAAGAACTCAAAATTCCAATTGAAAAGGTTAATGTCAATGGAGGAGCTATTGCTTTAGGACATCCTATTGGAGCATCAGGTGCAAGAATACTAGTTACATTAGTTCACGAAATGATAAGACAAGATTTAAAAAAAGGTTTAACGACTTTGTGTATTGGGGGTGGTATGGGAATATCAATGTGCGTTGAAAGGGATTAATATTTTAAAGAACTTAAATTTTTCTTTAATAATATTTTTTGTATCCAAATTTTAGCGTCTAGATCTTGGTTGTATTCAGCTTTAATTATTTTTTTTAGCAAATTTATTAACATTATTAAAATATGACACTAAAGCTTGTCCAAAAAAGGCTTCAAATGTGGTAAAATTATAACTATTAAAATGAATAAAAAATTACTTGTTCCAGATATTGGGGACTTCGAAAAAGTAGAGGTCATAGAGATTTTAGTTAAAAAAGGTGACAAGGTTTCTGTTAATGATCCAGTTATTACAATAGAGAGCGATAAATCAAGTGTTGAGATACCGTCAACCTTAGAGGGAAAAATAGAATCTATTAGTGTTAAAATTGGAGATAAAGTTTCAAAAGATGATTTAGTTTTGACCGTAAATGTCGAAAATGAAAATAGTGATCAAAAAAAGGAAGCTCAGGCAAAAGAAAATATACCCAAAGATACAGAAAGTATAATTAATCAAGCTGAAAAAACATTAATTGCAGAAAAAGAAAATATAGATGTGCCTGATGTGCCTATTAAAATTGCTGAAGAAAAAAATAATTTAGCAAATTCAGCAGGAGATATCGATCCAGTTGAAACGAAGGAATGGATAGAGTCTCTTTCTTCAGTTCTGGAAAATGATGGAAGTAAAAGAGCCCAATTTTTAATAAAACAACTGATAGAGCATTCTTACAAACAAGGATCAGATTTAGTTTTATCAAGAAACACTCCTTATATAAATACAATACCTCCAGAAAAAGAAGTCAAGTCTACTGGTGATCAAAATATTGAGAGAAAAATTAGATCTTTAATCAGATGGAATGCGGCAGCAATGGTTGTGAGAGCTAATAAAAAATTTCCAGAACTTGGTGGCCACATTGGAACATTTGCGTCTGCAGCAACTCTTTATGATGTTGGAATGAATCATTTTTGGAGAGGTAAAAATAATAAATTTGGCGGGGATTTAATTTATTTCCAAGGTCATAGTGCACCCGGTATGTACGCTAGAGCTTTTCTTGAAGGTAGATTAAGTGAAAAACAATTAGACAGCTTCAGACAAGAAGTAGAGATTGGAGGTTTATCCTCATACCCACACCCTTGGTTAATGCCAAAGTTTTGGCAGTTCCCCACTGTATCAATGGGTCTTGGTCCAATGCTTGCAATATATCAAGCAAGATTTATGAAATATTTAATTAATCGCGGTTTAATAAAAGATCAAAATAGAAAAGTTTGGGCATTTCTTGGCGATGGTGAAATGGACGAGCCAGAATCTCTGGGCGCCATCGGTTTGGCAGCAAGAGAGCAACTTGATAATTTAATTTTTGTTATAAATTGTAATCTTCAAAGACTAGATGGACCTGTAAGAGGAAATGGAAAAATTATACAGGAACTCGAAGGAATTTTTAGAGGAGCAGGGTGGAATGTCACAAAAGTTATTTGGGGATCTTATTGGGATTCATTATTAGCTAAGGATAAAACTGGGCATTTGGTCAAGATAATGAATGAAACTGTCGATGGAGAATATCAAGCCTATAAAGCAAGAAATGGCTTATATGTTAGAAAGAATTTTTTTGGTAAATATCCTGAAACTGAAAAATTAGTTTCTTCTTTATCTGACAAAGATATTTGGAGACTAAATAGAGGAGGTCACGACCCACATAAAGTTTATTCAGCATACAGCGAAGCAATAAAAAATACTGGTAGCCCAACTGTTATAATTGCAAAAACAATAAAAGGTTATGGAATGGGTAAAACTGGAGAAAGTGTAAATACAAGTCATCAACAAAAAAAATTAGATATAGATGATTTAATGTATTATAGGGATAGATTTGATGTTCCCTTAACAGATAAGCAGGTACAAGAAATTCAATATTTTAGACCAAACGAAAATTCTGATGAAATTAAATATATTAAAGATAGAAGAATTAAACTTGGTGGTTTTATTCCAGAAAGGACAAGTTATTCTAAACCAATAAAAGCACCTCCTAAAGATATCTTTGATTTTTTAAAAGAGTCTACTGGAAAAAAAGAAATGTCTACTACGATGGCATTAGTAAGATTATTAACAAATTTATTAAGAGATAAGAATGTTTCTCCAAGACTTGTTCCAATAATACCTGATGAAGCAAGAACCTTTGGAATGGAAGGTTTTTTCAAAAAAATAGGTATTTATGCCCACGAAGGTCAAAAATATGAACCAGAAGATGCTGAAAATTTATTTTCATATAGAGAGGATAAAAAAGGGCAAGTTTTAGAGGAAGGCATCAATGAAGCTGGTTCAATGTCATCTTGGATTGCGGCAGGAACCGCATATTCTAATCATGATATTGAAATGATACCAATTTATCTTTTTTATTCTATGTTTGGATTTCAAAGAACAGGAGATTTTAATTGGGCAGCTGGCGACAGCCAGGCTAGAGGCTTTTTAATAGGTGCAACAGCTGGAAGAACGACACTTGCTGGGGAAGGATTACAACATCAAGACGGCCACAGTCACATGCTTGCATCTACAATACCAAATTGTAAATCATATGATCCTACTTTTGCTTATGAACTTGCAGTCATTTTTAGAGAAGGATTAAAAAGAATGCACGAAAAAAATGAAAATGTTTTTTATTATATTACAACAATGAACGAAAATTATCCACATCCTGCAATGCCAGAAGATAAAAATTGTAAGGAAGGAATATTAAAAGGAATGTATAAAATAAAAGAACTTGATAGATATAAAAAAACAAAAATTCAGTTAATGGGATCAGGAACAATCTTAAGAGAAGTTATGGCTGCCGCAGAAATATTACAAAAAGATTATCAAATTGACAGTGAAATATGGAGCGTTACAAGCTTTAATGAATTGAGTAGGGACGGAATGGAGGTTGAAAGATACAATTTATTAAATCCAGATAAGCCCCAAAGAGTTTCTTATGTCGAACAATGTTTTAAAAAAAAAGAAGGACCAATTTTAGCTGCCTCAGACTACATGAGAAGTCATTCTGACCAAATTAGACAATATACAAAAAAAAATTTTTATTCTTTAGGGACCGATGGTTTTGGTAGAAGCGATACTAGAAAAAAATTAAGAAAATTTTTTGAGGTTGATAAAGAGCATATTGTTGCATATGCTCTTAGCGTACTTTCAAAAGAGCAGTTAATTCCAACAAAACATGCAAAAGAAGCAATGATAAAATATAAAATTGATGCAGAAAAACCATTTCCAACCAAAATATAAATGACCGAAAAAAAAACAAGAATACCTGCTAGTCCTAATGTGAGAAAATTTGCAAGAGAACTAGGGTTAGATATAAATTTAGTCACAGGGAGTGAAAGACAAGGAAGGGTTATAGAAAGTGATGTTAAAAAATTTATAAAAGACCAATCTTCAAAAAAAACAACTGAACAAAATATAAATTATAAAAATGAATTTCCTCATTCTGATTTTGGTGAAATAGAAATAAAAGAAATTCCAAGAATAAAGAAAATTGCCGCTAAACATCTTTCTTATTCATGGACAACAATTCCACATGTTACAAATCATGACGAAGCTGATGTAACAGAAATGGAAAACTTCAGAACATCCTTAAAAGATGTATATACAGGTGAAAGAAAAAAAATTACTCCACTTGCTTTTATAACAAAAGCACTTGTTGCAACAATTAAAAAATTTCCATCGTTTAATTCCTCTATTGATGAAATAGAACAAGGAAAAATGACATTTAAAAAATATTTTCATATAGGTATAGCTGTAGATACTGAGCATGGTTTGATGGTACCCAAACTTAGAGACGTTAATAAAAAAAACATAAATCAGATTAGCGATGAACTTAAAGAAATTAGCAATAAGTGTAGAAAATTAAAGATTGATAAAAAAGAATTTTTTGGAGGCTCCATGACCATTACAAGCTTAGGTGGGATAGGAGGTAATTATTTTACACCAATAATTAATTATCCTGAGGTTGCGATTTTAGGTATTGGAAAATTAGAGAAAAAACAAAAATTTATTAAGGGTGAATTTAAAACTAGAACCATTTTACCTTTATCTTTATCCTATGATCATAGAATAATAGATGGTGCTGAGGCTGCAAGATTTAATAATGAGCTTAAAGAAAATCTTGGTAAGAATTTTGCATACAGGCTTGCAATCTAAATGTCAAAATCAGCATCTATAATCAGTGCTTTATTATGTACATTTATATGGGGAACTACTTTCATTGCTCAAGACACCGGAATGGAGAATATTGGGCCTTATATTTTTAATTCAGTTAGGTTCTTTGTTGGATTTATTGCTTTAATACCTTTTTATTTATTTTTAGAAAAAAAAAATACAATTAAAATTATTACAAAGAATAAGAAAAGATTTTTAATTCTATCATTTTCTATTGGAGTCTTTTTATTTTTTGCATCTGTATTTCAACAAGTAGCACTTCTTTACACTGACGTTGCAAATGCAGCTTTTTTTACCATTTTTTATGTTCCAATGGTTCCTATTATAGTTTTCTTTCTATTTAAAAAAAAAATACATTGGAGCGTTTGGCCATCAGTTGTTTTGTGTGTAATTGGTGGTTACTTTTTAACTAATTTTCAAGATACTACAGTTAGACTTGGAGATACCCTTGTAATTATTTGTGCATTATTTTGGAGTTTGCACATAATCTTTATTGGTATTATCATCGAAGAGTTTAATGCTCCAATATTAATAGGTCTTATTCAAACATTTGTCGTTTCGGTTTGCTCATTCATACCTGGGTTAATTTTTGAAGAATTTGTATTGGTTGATATTCTAAGTCAAAAAATTCAAATATTATATGCTGGAGTTTTGTCAGGAGGTATAGCCTTTGTCTTACAAATTTATGCTCAAAAAAATATTCAACCAGCTCCATCAGCAATAATTTTTTCTTTGGAAGGAGTATTTGCAACAGCTGCTGCTTGGATTATTTTAAGTCAGATTTTAAATTTCAATAATATATTAGGATGTACTTTTATTTTAATTGGTGTTCTGATTTCACAATTAGTTCCAGAAATAAAAAAAAATTAAGCGTATACTATATAAAACAGTACAAATGACAGAATTATTCTGTAAATGATAAATAGATTTAGAGTAAATTTTTTTACAAATATTAAAAAATACTTTATTGTTAAAAAAGAAAATAAAAAGGATAATAGTATAGAAAATAAAATCATAATATTAAAATCAACATTTTCGTATGTAATACTTTTCAAACCTAAAAAACTTGCACCAGCTATAGCGGGTATAGATAAATAAAAAGAAATTTTTGTGGCGTCATATCGGTCAAACTTAATAAATCTTCCAGCTGTTATTATTATTCCTGATCTGCTTACACCAGGAATTAAAGCTAAGACTTGAAATAATCCAATTATAATAATTGATTTAATATTTATATTGTTTTCTAATTTTTTTTTTACTTCAACTTTATCTGCTACATATAAGAGTATAGCAAAAATAAAAGTCATCCAAGCTATTACTTCAATATTCCTAAAATTATTTATTATTCCAGTTTTAAGAACTACAAACCCACAAACTATTAAAGGTAAGGAACCAAGTACTATTAAAAGAAATAATTTTTTATCATTTAGAATATTTGATAAATCTTTATGAAAGTAAAAAATTATTGCTAATAACGATCCTAAGTGCAAGCTAATATCCAGCATCAAAGCCTGAGATTTAAATTGATAAATTTCAGATATTAAAAATAAATGAGCTGAAGAACTAACCGGTATAAATTCGGAAACACCTTGAACGACAGACAGCAAGAAAACTTCAATGAAATTTGCAAACATTAGTTACCTAGTAACCCATGTAAAGATCAAATTAAACAATTCCATGGCGGAATAAGAGCTATGCACTTTTAGAAAAAGCCTTATTTAACAGTAAAAATTTGCAAATAAAGGTCAATATTATTGACCTTGTTTTTCTTCAAATATGAAAAATTGCTGTTATATGTAGTTTTTTTAAAGGGTAAATATGACTGAAAAAATGCTTAAATTTGTAAAAATAGGTCAACAAAATCCACCAAAAAGGGAAGTTGGAAGGAGAAAAGAGGACTTTAATGAAATATATAAAGATTTCATTAATGAGAAAGCTAAAGAACAATCGAGCAGATGCTCTCAATGTGGTGTACCTTTTTGCCAAGTTCATTGTCCTTTAAGTAATAATATACCTGATTGGCTCAAATTAACTGCTGAAGGAAGATTAAAAGATGCTTACGAATTAGCTCAAAGCACTAATAATATGCCAGAGGTTTGCGGCAGAATTTGTCCTCAAGATAGATTATGTGAGGGAAATTGTGTTATTGAACAATCAGGACATGGCACCGTTACAATTGGTTCTGTAGAAAAATATATAACTGACAATGCTTGGGAAAATGGATGGGTAAACCCCATAAAAGTATTAAATGAAAAAAGTTTAAGCGTTGGAATAATTGGGTCCGGTCCTGCCGGTTTAGCTGCCGCTGAACAGCTTAGAAAATCGGGCTATCAAATTACGATTTATGATAGATATGATAGAGCTGGAGGCTTGTTAATTTATGGTATTCCAAATTTTAAATTAGAAAAATTTGTTGTGACCAGAAGAATAGATTTACTTAAAAAAGGTGGTATTAATTTTAAAAATAATTTTGAAGTCGGCAAAGATGCAACTCTTGAAGAATTAAGAAAAAAACATGATGCAATTTTAATTGCCACAGGAGTTTATAAAGCAAGAGAAATAGAATTACCTGGAAACGATTTAGATAATATATTCCCAGCTATGGAATTTTTAACAGCTTCTAATAAAAAAGGTTTAGGTGATAAAGTAGAATTGTTTGAAAATGGAACATTAAATGCCGAAGGTAAGAATGTAATTGTAATTGGAGGTGGTGACACAGCCATGGATTGCGTGAGAACATCCATTAGACAAAATGCAAAATCAGTAAAGTGTATTTATAGAAGAGATAAAGAAAATATGCCAGGCTCTTCAAGGGAGGTATCAAATGCAGAAGAAGAAGGTGTAGAATTTGTATGGTTATCTAGCCCAAAAGAATTTGTAGGCAAAAATAAAGTTGAAAGTTTAATTGTAAATAAAATTAAATTAGGAAAACCAGACGAAAGTGGCAGAAGAAAACCAGAAGTTCAAAAAAATAATCAATTTGAAGTTAAAGCCGATATGGTAATCAAAGCTCTGGGTTTTGATCCAGAAGATCTTCCTAATTTATTTGGATCTAAAAATCTTAGTATTACTAAATGGGGAACACTAAAAACAAATTTTGATACCATGGAGACTAATCTTCCTGGAGTATTTGCAGCAGGAGATATTATAAGAGGGGCTTCATTAGTTGTATGGGCAATTAAAGACGGAAGAGATGCAGCAGAGTCGATAAAAAAATATTTAGAAAGAAAGGAATTCAAAAGTGAGAAAGTAGCATGATATCAAGGTACAAAAAAAATCTTAAAATTTTAGAAAAAGAAAATGTTTATTCAAAAGAAATGGAGCACGATGCGTGTGGTGTTGGATTAGTGGCTTCTACCGAGGGAAAAAAATCTAGAAAAGTGGTTGAGTATGGCATTGAAGCTCTAAAAGCAGTATGGCACAGAGGTGCAGTTGATGCTGATGGTAAAACCGGAGATGGTGCAGGCATTCATTTAGAAATTCCAAAGGATTTTTTTTCAGAAAAAATTGAGTTAACTGGGCATACTTATGATGACTCTGAGATTTGTATAGGAATGATTTTTTTACCAAGAAACAACTATTCAGCTCAAGAAAATTCTAGAACCTTGGTGGAGAAAGAACTCACAAAAAGTAATTTTAGTATTTATGGATGGAGACAGGTCCCTGTTAATCCAAAAGTTTTAGGTGAAAAAGCAGAAAGAACAAGGCCAGAAATAACTCAGGTTTTATTTAAACATAATGACAAAAAACTTTCTAATAAAAATTTAGAGGTTAAACTTTATGAGTCTAGAAGGAAAATTGAAAAAGAGGCAAGCATAATTAATTTAAATGATTTTTATATTTGCTCATTCAGTTCAAAATCCATTATTTATAAGGGAATGTTCTTAGCGGAATCTTTATCTGATTTTTATACGGATCTAAAGGATGAGAGATTTATTTCAAGATACGCTATTTTTCACCAAAGATTTTCAACAAACACAGCGCCAAGTTGGGACTTGGCTCAACCTTTTAGAGCGTTGGCTCACAACGGAGAAATCAATACATTAAAAGGTAATATTAATTGGATGAAAGTACATGAGCAAGAAATGCATAGTCCAATTTTTGATAATATGGAAAACCTAAAGCCAGTCATTCCATCTGGTAATTCGGACTCAGCCTCATTAGATAATGTTTTTGAGTTATTAAATATTTCGGGACAGCCAGCACCTTTAGCAAAATTAATGCTAATTCCCGATGCATGGTCAAAAAAAAGTAAAGTTTTACCAAAAAATCATCAACAACTATTTAATTTCCTAAATAGCACAATGGAGCCATGGGATGGTCCTGCAGCAATAGCAGCAACTGATAATGAATGGGTTATAGCTGCAAGCGATAGAAATGGACTAAGACCTTTAAGATTTACAATTACCAAAGATAATTTTTTATTTGCCGGATCAGAGACGGGAATGATTGAGTTAAATGAAAAACAAATTAAACATAAAGGCAGACTTGGACCGGGTGAGATTATTGGAATTAGAATAGAAAAAGGAAAAGTTTATAAAAATAGTGAAATAAAAAATTTTCTTGCGAAAGAATATAAACACTTCAACTCTCAAATAATTGATTTAGATAACAAAATAACAATAACTAATGAAAAAAATTTTTACTCTGGTTTAGATTTAAAAAGAAGGCAGCATGCTTTTGGATTAAGTATAGAGGATTTAGAGTTGATTTTGCATCCTATGGCTGAAGATGCAAAAGAGGCTACAGGATCAATGGGAGATGATACACCGCTTGCAGTACTTTCAGATCGTTACAGACCTCTTTATCATTTTTTCAGGCAAAATTTTAGTCAAGTTACTAACCCCCCAATAGACTCTCTTAGAGAAAATAAAGTGATGAGTTTAAAAACTAGATTTGGAAATTTGGGTAATATTTTAGACTTTGATAAACTCACAAAAGAAAATATTTTTGTATTGAATAGTCCAGTCTTATCAAATTCACAATTTGAAAAATTAACTAATTTTTTTGGAAAAAACTCAAAGACTATTGATTGTACTTTTGCACAAGAAGAAAATATTGATAGCTCTATTAAACAAATTCAAAAAGATGCTGAAATTGCTGTAAGACAAGGTTCTAATCAGTTAATTTTAAGTGATAGAAATATTTCTGAAACAAAACTTCCTATTCCAATGTTATTATGTGTAGGTGCTATCAACACGCATTTAATTAAGAATAAATTGCGAGGTTACGTTTCAATACATGTTCAAACAGGTGAAGCACTTGATACTCATTCGTTTGCAACATTATTGGGAGTTGGAGCAACAACCGTAAATCCATATTTAGCACTTGATAGTTTGCATCAAAGATTTGAAAAAAAATTATTTGGTCAGTTTGATTTTGAAGACTGTATAAAGAGATACATAAAATCAGTAAACGCTGGTCTTTTAAAAATTATGTCAAAAATGGGCATTTCAGTTCTAAGCTCCTACAGAGGTGGTTGTAATTTTGAAACTGTAGGTTTAAGTAGAACTATTGTTTCAGATTATTTTTCAGGTGTTACTTCTAAAATCTCAGGAATAGGACTTGTTGGTATAGAAAAAAAAATTAGAGATATTCATAAAGATGCATTTAATAGTAGCGATACTGTTTTACCCATAGGTGGAATTTATAGATACAGAAAAAATGGAGAAACTCACCAATATCAAGGTCGATTAATACATCTTTTACAAAGCGCGGTAGCCTCAAACTCATATGAAGCTTATAAAAAGTATGCTGAAGGTATTTATAATTTACCGCCGATAAATTTAAGAGATCTAATTGATTTTAGAAAAAGATATTTAAATCCACCAATTGATATTTCTGAAGTTGAAACAATTGAAAATATTATGAAAAGATTTGGTAGTGGAAGCATGTCACATGGAGCTTTATCAAAAGAAGCTCACGAAACATTAGCTATTGGTATGAATAGAATTAAAGGAGCTTCATGTAGCGGTGAAGGTGGTGAAGACGAAAAGAGATTTAAAAAATTAAATAATGGAGATAATGCAAATTCTAGGGTAAAACAAATTGCTTCAGCAAGATTTGGGGTAACAATAAACTATCTAAATAATTGTAACGAAATAGAAATTAAAATAGCACAAGGGGCAAAACCCGGTGAAGGAGGACAGCTTCCAGGTTTTAAGGTAACAGAGGAAATAGCTAGATTAAGACATTCAACTCCTGGAGTAACATTAATTTCTCCTCCACCTCATCACGATATTTATTCAATTGAAGATTTAGCTCAGCTAATTTATGATTTAAAACAAATAAATCCAAAAGCTAGAGTAGGAGTTAAGTTAGTAGCCTCATCTGGAATTGGAACAATTGCCGCTGGAGTTGCTAAGGCTAAGGCGGATATAATATTAATCTCAGGACATAATGGTGGGACTGGAGCAACACCCCAAACAAGTGTTAAGTATGTTGGAATTCCATGGGAGATGGGATTAACTGAAGCAAACCAAGTGTTAACTTTAAATAACTTGAGGCATCAAGTAACACTAAGGACTGATGGTGGAATTAAAACTGGAAGAGATGTAGTTATCGCAGCGATGATGGGAGCGGAAGAGTTTGGAGTTGCTACAACTGCTTTAGTTGCTATGGGATGTATTATGGTGAGACAGTGTCATTCTAATACATGTCCAGTTGGCGTTTGCACTCAAGATGAAAAATTAAGAGAAAAATTTACAGGCACTCCAGACAAAGTAGTTAATCTTTTTTCTTTTATTGCTCAGGAAGTAAGAGAAATTCTAGCATCAATAGGTTACAAATCTTTGAATGATATAATTGGAAGAACAGACTTACTTAGACAGGTAAGCAAAGCATCTCCAAATCTTGATGATCTTGATCTCAATCCACTTTTTGTACAAGCTGATCCTGGTGAAAACTATAGATACTGTAAGGACCAAGAAATAAATAAAGTTCCAGACACATTGGATGAAAAAATATGGCCTGATATTGAAAAATCTTTAGATGAAAATAAAATTAAAAAAAATGAATTTTTAATTAAAAATACTAACAGAGCAGTTGGTACCAGGTTATCACACTACTTATATAAAAAATATGGCAACAACAAATTGGAGGATAATTTTTTAACTTTGTTATTTAAAGGATCAGCAGGCCAATCCTTTGGGGCATTTGGCGTTAAAGGTTTAAAGTTAGTTGTAGAAGGAGATGCAAATGATTATGTGGGTAAAGGTTTGTCTGGTGCAACAATTTCAATAAAATTACCTGAAGAAAGTAATTTAATATCCAATGAAAATACTATCATAGGAAATACAGTTTTATATGGCGCAACCTCAGGAAAACTTTATGCTGCAGGTCAAGCAGGTGAAAGATTTGCGGTAAGAAATTCTGGAGCAATTTCTGTTATTGAAGGATGTGACTCAAATGGATGTGAATATATGACCGGAGGTACGGTTGTTATTTTAGGTGAAGTTGGAGATAATTTTGCAGCAGGCATGACTGGCGGAATGGCTTTTGTTTATGATCCAGAAAAAGAATTCGAAAAAAGAGTAAATCCTGAAACGGTAATTTGGCAACCTTTAGAAACTGAATATTGGATCAAATATTTAAAAAGTTTAATCAATGAGCATACTAAAGAAACTAACTCACTATTTTCAAAAAAAATCATAGAAAAATTTGATTTAGAGATTAAAAATTTTGTACAAGTTTGTCCAAAGGAAATGGTGGAAAAATTAAAAAATCCTTTAAGTTATGGCTCAAAATTTAAAAAAGTAATTTAGTGTGAAAAATATAAATATTTTTTGTTATGGTTTTGGTCAAGTTGCAAAAAGTTTTGTAAATAGATTATCTTTAGAAGGTTTTAAAATACACCTGTCTACAACCAACAGATCTGAGACAACTTTCAATAAAATAGGAAACGTTGAATATAAAAGTTATAAATTTGAAAACAATAACTTTGATGAGGAAATTTTTGATAAATTAAAAAACTCTGACCATATATTAATTTCTATTCCGCCAATTGATGGAAATGATATTGTCATAAATAATTTTTCAGACTCTTTAAAAATCTCCAATATTAAATGGATTACATATTTGTCAGCCACCAGTGTTTATGGTAATCATGAAGGAGAATGGGTCAATGAATTAAGCAAAACTCATCCAACTTCACCTCTTGGAATAAATAGATTAAAAGTAGAAGAAAAGTGGCTGTCTTTTGTTAAAAAAAATAATTTACCCCTTCAAATATTTAGACTATCAGGCATATATTCTAATAAAAATAACCCATTGCTAAGATTAAAATCAGGCAATGCAAATATAATTAATAAACCAAATCATTTTTTTTCAAGAATACATGTTGAAGATATTGCAAATGTTTTATTAAAATCATTATCAAATTTTAAGACAAATGAAATTTATAATATTTCTGATGATAAACCAGCTTCTTCACAGGAAGTAATGTCGTATGCGGCTAAAATTTTAAAAACTGATTTACCTAAAACGATAGAGGAGCAAGATATTAAAAGTGAAATGCTTAAAAATTTTTATAAAGATTCTAAAAAAGTTAGTAATAAAAAAATGAAGAAATTTTTTAATTATAATTTAAAATTTCCGACTTATATCGAAGGCTTAAACAATATTAGTAACAATCTTACTTAATTCACCATTAATCATCTTTAAATTTTTTTTACTAGAAAGGCTATGATCTCCATTTTTTATTATAATCATTTTTTTCTTTGCATTTGTAAATAATCTAAGAACCTTTTTTGAATAAGTTACTGGCACTACTTCATCTTTACTTCCGTGCAACATAGTTAAATAAATTTTAGATTTAATTTTTTTATTAAAAACTTTATTTTTTCTTCCATCTTTTATTAATTGATAAGTTATTGGATATTCATAGTCTCCATATTTGAGATTGTAAATTCCATTTTTTTTTGTTTCGTTTTTCATTTTTTTTGTAAATTTTTTCCACATTAGCCTCTCTAAAAATTCCGGGGCTGATCCAATCCCTAAAAAACCTTTAATTTGATTTTTAAAGAACTTAAATTGATTAATTGAGAGCCATGCACCCATACTTGAACCCACTAAAATAAAATTGTTTTTTTTAACAATTTTTTTAATTGTTAATTTGACCTCTTTAGTCCATTGAGTAATATTTCCACTAGTAAATTTTCCTGAAGATTTACCATGACCAGAATATTCAATTGCCAAAAAACCTAATTTTTTTTTTTTACAGAATTTTTGAAAATTTAGAGGTTTCTCTCCTTCTATATCTGACATAAACCCGTGGAGAAATATTATGTAAAGGTTTTTCTTATAATAATTAGTTAAATATCTAATTTTTTTACTTTTTGATAATTTTATGTATTTAAACCTGCTCATAAAAGTTTATTAGAATAATTTCTTAATATATAATTGTGCTAATGTCTTCAAAATTAAAAGTTTTGCAAGTAATTCCTAAACTGGGCTTTGGTGGAGCTGAAACAGGATGTTATGACCTAGCTCATTATTTGCATGAACAAAAATGCCATTCTTATATTGTTACGAGTGGTGGAAAGTTACTAAAATATGTTAACAGAAAAAAAGTTAAAATTATTAGGCTACCTGTACACAGTAAAAATCCGCTATTAATATTTATAAATGCTTTAATTTTAACTTTCATTATTTTATTTTTAAATATTTCAATTGTCCATGCGAGAAGTAGAGCTCCTGCATGGTCATGTCTATTTGCAACCAAAATTACTGGAAGAAAATTTGTCACAACTTTTCATGGAACTTATAATTTTAAAAGCTCAATAAAAAAATTTTATAATTCAATAATGTTAAGATCAGATTTAGTTATCGCTGGCTCAAATTTTATATTTTCTCATATTAATGACAATTATTCAAAATTCTTAGACCCTAAAAAAAAATTTTTAGTTATATTTAGAGGAATTAATACTGACTACTTTGACTCTTCGACAACATTGGAGTCTGATGAGGATAAGTTATTAAAAAAATGGGAAATTAATAGAGGTAAAAAATTAATATTGATGCCTGGAAGATTAACTAGTTGGAAAGGGCAAGAATTATTTATTGAAGCGATAAATTTAGTTAATAAAGAATTAGGGCATGAAGCATTCTATGCTGTAATACTGGGAAGTGATCAAGGTAGAAAAATTTACAAAAAAAAACTTATGCGACTTGTTGAACAATATAGATTAAGCAACCAATTAAGATTTGTAGATGAGTGCAAAAAAATGCCGGCCGCTTATAAAATTGCTAACTTAGTAGTTTCCGCTTCAATTGAACCAGAAGCTTTTGGAAGAGTATCTGTGGAGGCCCAATCAATGGAGAAGCCTGTTATTGCAAGCAATATTGGTGGTTCAAATGAAACTATTATAGATAATAAGACTGGAATCTTATTTGAGTCAGGAAAAGCAGAGTCTTTAAGTAAAAAAATCATTGAAGTATTACAATTAGATGAATCGACATTGAAATCTATGGGTAATGAAGGTAGAAAAAATGTAATAAAAAAATTTAATATTGAAAAAATGTGTTTTTCTACATACTCAGAGTATAAAAAATTAATTAACTAATGCCAAATATAAAACTACCAGATGGGAATTCATTAAGATTTGATACAAAAGTTACTGGATTTCAAATAGCTGAAAAAATTAGCAAATCTCTTTCTAAGCAGGCTTTGATAATTAGCGTTGATGGAAACTTAAAAGATTTAAATTATGAAATAGATAATGACTGTTCTGTCAAGATTTATACCGCCAAGGACAAAGAGGGATTAGAAACAATAAGACATGATACAGCTCATGTACTAGCTATGGCCGTTCAAGAACTTTTTCCTAAAACTCAAGTAACAATTGGACCAGTAATTGATAATGGATTTTACTATGACTTTGCAAGGAAAGATCCATTTACTGAAGAAGATTTACGTAAAATAGAAAAAAAAATGTTAGAAATTGTTGAAAGAGACGATCCAACTCGTAGAGAAGTTTGGAAACGTGATAAAGCAATTGAACATTTCAAGAAAGCAGGAGAAATTTATAAGGCAGAAATAATTAAAGACATTCCAAAGGAGGAGGAAGTATCAGTTTATTTTCATGGGAAGTGGCATGATTTATGTAGAGGACCACATTTGAGTTCTACCGGGAAAATCGGAAAATTTTTTAAATTGACCAAAGTATCGGGAGCATATTGGAGAGGAGACTCAAACAATGAGATGCTTCAAAGAATATATGGAACATCTTGGACTTCACAAAAAGAGCTTGATGAATACTTAAAAAGAATCGAAGAAGCTGAAAAAAGAGATCACAGAAAACTAGGTAAAGAAATGAATTTATTTCACTTTAGAGAAGAAAGTCCAGGCTCTGTTTTCTGGCATGAAAGAGGATGGACTCTTTTTCAAAAACTAATTGACTATATGAGAAATAAACAAAATGAAGCGGGCTATAAAGAAATAAATACTCCTGAAATACTAGATAGGTCACTTTGGGAAAAATCAGGACATTGGGAAAAATTTGGAGCCAATATGTATACATCAACAACTCCAGATGAAAAAATATTTGCAATAAAACCAATGAATTGTCCTGGGTGCGTTCAGGTGTTTAATCAAGGCTTAAAAAGCTATAGAGATCTCCCATTAAAGATGTCTGAATTCGGCAAAGTTCATAGGTACGAACCATCAGGTGCTTTGCATGGTTTGCTAAGAGTTAGAGCATTTACACAAGATGATGCACATATATTTTGTACAGAAAATCAAATAACCGAAGAATGTCTTTCAGTAACTAACTTAATATTAGATATTTATAAAGATTTAGGTTTTGAAAATGTTATTTTAAAATATTCAGATAGACCAGATATAAGAGTTGGAGATGATAATGTTTGGGATAAAGCAGAGGCTGCATTACTTAAAGCAGTTACTGCATCAAAACTTGAGTATACAATAAATAAAGGAGAAGGGGCATTTTACGGACCAAAGATTGAGTTTGTTTTAAGGGATGCAATCGGAAGGGACTGGCAGTGTGGAACTTTACAAGTTGACTTAAATTTACCAGGCAGATTAGGAGCATCGTATGTTGAAAAAGATGGAAGTAAGAAAATACCAGTGATGCTACATAGAGCTCTTTTTGGATCTCTAGAGAGATTTATTGGAATTTTGATTGAACATTATGCAGGCAAACTTCCATTTTGGATTTCCCCAATCCAAGCTATGATTATCCCTGTATCAGACGAATTTGATGAATATGCAAAAGAGATAAATAAAAAAATTAAAAGTTCAGGTATAAATTGTGAAGTAGATCTAAAAAATCACAACTTAAATTACAAAATAAGGGAACATTCACTATCAAAAATACCACTTTTATTAATTTGCGGAAAAAAAGAAGTTGACAGTAACAGTGTAACTATTAGAAAATTAGATTCTACAAAACAAGAAAATATGGAATTAAAAAATTTTTTAAAAACATTTTCTGCTTTAAATAAAGCATCCTCAAATTAAGTGGCAGAATTTAAGCAAAATTATTTTCAGAGAAGAACTAAGGATAGAGGTCCTAAAGCTAATAATAGAATAAATTCGCCTGAAGTTCAGGTGATTGCTAGCAACGGAGAAAACTTAGGAATTCTTAACACCAATCAAGCTATAGCGATGGCTAAAGAAGAAGGATTAGATCTAATTGAAATTGCACCAAAGGCCAATCCACCTGTTTGTAAAATTATTGATATGGGTAAATTTAAATATGATGCTCAAAAAAAAGCTAATAAAGCAAAAAAGAAGCAAAAAATTGTTTCGCTTAAAGAAATTAAATTAAGGCCAGTAACTGGAACTCATGATTATGAATTTAAAGTTAAAAATGCAAAAAAATTTATAGTAAAGGGCGATAAAGTAAAATTTACAATAAGGTTTAAAGGTAGAGAGTTACAACACTCACACTTAGGTAATGAGCTAATGAATAAAATTAAAGAAGATATGAAAGATATTGGCAAGGTAGAGTTGGACCCTAAGTTTGATGGAAAACAAATGATAATGGTTATTCAGCCATTATAGACAATAATATTAGTTGTAAATTTCAGGCAATATTTGTATAACCCCTTCAATTATGCCGAAGTTAAAAACAAAAAGTTCAGCAAAAAAAAGATTTAAGATTTCAGCTAGAGGCAAAGTTATATCTGCACAAGCTGGCAAGAGACATGGTATGATCAAAAGATCAAATTCACAAATAAGAAAACAAAGAGGCACAACAACTTTGACTAAGCAAGATGGTAGAATTGTTAAATCATATATGCCTTATAGTTTAAGAGGATAAAATGGCTAGAGTAAAAAGAGGAGTAACAAGTCACGCTAAACATAAAAAAGTATTAAAAGCTGTAAAGGGACAATGGGGCAGAAGAAAAAATACTATAAGAGTTGCAAGGCAAGCAATGGAAAAAGCCATGCAATATGCATACCGAGATCGTAGAAATAAAAAAAGAGATTTTAAATCACTATGGATACAAAGAATAAATGCAGGAGTGAGATCAGAAGGTTTAACTTATTCAAAATTTATAAATGGATTAAGTAAATCTGGAATAAAATTAGATAGAAAAATACTTGCAGAAATTGCATATGATAATCCAGAAGCCTTTAAAACTATAGTCAAAAAAGCTCAAGCAGCACTTAATTAATCTTCACTATTGTTTTTCCCAGTTTAAGAAATAATCTGTAAAAATGTCAGATTTTGAAAAAAAAATTCTTGATTATAAAAACAAGTTAAATAACACCAAAGATTTAGAAGAGGTCGAGTCTATTAAAACAGAAATTTTTGGCAAAAGTGGATTTGTTAATTCAGAGTTTAAAAAAATTGGATCTCTATCTGTTGATGAAAAGAAAAATATTGCATCAAATATAAATAAAGCAAAACAGGAACTGCTTGAAATATTTAAAGCAAAATCATTAGATGCATTGGATAAAGATCTAAATGAGAAAATTAAGAAAGAAAAGATTGATGTTACTTTACCTGAGCATGAATTTAAGATTGGCAAAGTACATCCTGTGTCACAAGTTATTGATGAGATATCATGTATTTTCTCGGAAATTGGATTTAGTGTAGAAGAGGGACCTGATGTTGAAAATGACTATAATAATTTTACCGCTTTAAATACTCCAGAAAACCATCCTGCTAAAGATATGCATGATACTTTTTATTTGGATGAAAATATGAAAACTTTATTAAGAACTCATACATCTCCCGTTCAAGTTCGTACTATGCTCAAGGGTAAGCCGCCATTTAAAATTATTGCACCTGGAAGAACGTACAGAAGTGATAGTGATCAAACCCACACCCCTATGTTTCATCAATTAGAAGGTCTACATATTGATAAAGATATTAATATGGGCCATTTAAAAGGTTGTTTAAATTATTTTATCAAAGAGTTTTTTGAAGTAAAAAAAATTAAAATGAGATTTCGACCAAGTCATTTTCCTTTTACTGAACCATCAGCTGAAGTCGATATAGGCTATAGAGTCGAAAAAAATAAGATTATAATCGGTGATGGAGATCAATGGCTTGAAATACTTGGTTGTGGAATGGTTCATCCTAACGTTTTAAAAAATTGTAAAGTTGATCCAAAAAAATATCAGGGTTTTGCTTTTGGAATTGGTATTGATAGATTAGCTATGTTGAAGTATGGAATTAAGGATTTAAGATCTTTTTTTGAGTGTGACTACAGATGGTTAAACCATTATGGCTTTGATCCTTTAGATGTTCCAACTAATTATAGAGGCTTAAGCAAATGAAATTCACTAAAGATTGGCTAGATGATCATTTAAAAACAAAAAAAACCGAGTCCCAGATTGTTGAAAAACTAAATAATATTGGTTTAGAAGTTGAAAAAGTCGAGCCAATAAAAAACGAACTAAGTGATTTTATAGTTGCTAAAATTATTAAGGCTAAAAAACATCCAAATGCTGATAGACTTAAGCTGTGTGATGTGGATATTGGAAAAAAGGATACAGTAAAAGTAGTTTGTGGTGCGCCAAATGCTAAAGATAATCTTTTAACAATATATGCTCCACCTGGGTCAACTATCCCTAAAAATGGCATGAAGCTAGAAGTATCCAAGATAAGAGGCGAAACATCATATGGAATGCTTTGTTCAGAGTCGGAATTAAAAATTTCCAATGAAAGTGAGGGTATTATTGATTTAAATTACAAATTTCAATCAAAGATAGGTAAACCTTATTTTCAGAAAAAAAATAATAGCAATGTTATAGAATTATCTATCACACCAAATAGACCTGATTGTTTAGGTGTAAGGGGCATAGCAAGAGATTTATCTGCAAGTAGCTTTGGAAGTTTAAGGGGTACAAGAAAAAGTAAAATTAAAAAAGAAATCAAACATAATATAAGGGTAAAAATTGAAAAAAGTAAAAATCAAGCTTGTTCAATTTTTGGAAGTTGTATAATTAAAAATATTACTAATACTGAAAGTCCTGGATGGTTAAAAAATAGAATTTTAGCATTAGGTTTAAGGCCGATATCGGCAGTAGTTGACATTACAAATTATGTAATGTTTGATTTAAATAGACCTCTCCACGCGTATGACATAGATAAAATAAAAAATAGAATAATTATTAGAAATTCAAAAAAAGATGAATCCTTAGCTGCTTTAGATAATAAGAAATATATATTAAGTGAAAATATGTGTGTTATTTCAGATGATGAAGGACCTTTGGGATTAGGTGGAATAATAGGCGGCAAAAGGTCTGGTACTGGATTAAATACCAAAAATATTTTATTAGAGTCTGCGTACTTTGATCCAGAAATAACAAGAAAAACTTCAAAAAAATTAGATTTAAATAGTGATGCAAAATTTAGATTTGAAAGAGGTATTGATCCACACTCGGTTAAAGAAGGATTAGAGGTTGCAGCTGATCTAGTTATAAATATTTGTGGGGGCAAAGTTTCAAATTTTGATATTCAACAAATTAAAAAACATGAGACGTCAGAAATTAAATTTGATCCAAGCATAGTATCTAAAACAGTCGGTATTAAAATTAAAACTAATGATGTTATTAAAATTTTAACAGATTTAGGTTTTAATTTAAAAAAAAAGGGCAAGCATTTTAATGTTAAAATTCCATCTTGGAGACCAGATATTTTTGGTGAAATTGATTTAGTAGAAGAAGTAATTAGAATAATGGGATTTGATAATATTAAGTCTATTGAACCAGATAAAAAAAGAACGAAACCTACTCTTAATTTTTATCAAAAACATTTTCATTTAGCACAACGATCTGTTGCATCTAAAGGATATTTTGAAACAATAACATGGTCATTTACTGATGAGATTGTAAATAATAAATTTAGAGAAAATATTGAAAGCATCAAAATTGTAAATCCAATAAGCTCTGAATTAAATGTTTTAAGAAATTCCTTGTATCCAAATTTAATTTATTATTTGGAAAAAAATTTAAATAGAGGATTTGGTGATCAATCTTTATTTGAAATTGGGCCATCTTTTACTGGTAAAAAACCTGGACAACAGATTACAGTTATTTGTGGTATTAAAAAACAATACTTAAATAGCGAAGATTCATTAAAAAGAACTGACTTAATAGATGTCTTTCATATTAAAAAAGATTTAATACAAACCTTATTAGAACTTGGTATTGATAAGGACGAAACTAAAATTGTAGACAAAACACCTTCGTATTATCATCCTGGTATATCTGGCACAATATTGTCTAAGGAAGGAAATTATACTCTAGGTTGCTTTGGGGCACTCCATCCAAAAATTATTACCAACACCTATGGATTTGAAATTTTTTTAGAAAATCTAGTTAATTATAAAAGTAAAAATAAAAAAATTAAACAAAGTTTAATTTTTTCTGACTATCAAAAATCAGATAGAGATTTTGCGTTTCTTGTAAATAAAAGTACCAAAGCTCAGGATTTAATTGATGTAATTAAAAACATTGATCAATCTTTAATCAAAAACATTAAAATTTTTGATGTATATGAGGGCGAAAATATACCATCAGACAAAAAATCGATAGCCTTAAAAGTTACTATCCAGTCTGATTTTAAAACTTTAAATGAAAAAGATTTAAATGAAATTTCACAAAAAATTATCTTAACTGTTGAAAAACAAGTAAGTGCAAAATTAAGATCTTAATGAGCAAAATTGACCATATTAGAAATTTTGCAATAATTGCTCACATTGACCATGGGAAATCAACTATAGCTGATAGAATAATTCATAAATGTGGAGGACTTACCGAAAGAGAAATGAAGGCACAAGTATTAGACTCAATGGATATAGAGCGAGAAAGAGGAATTACAATAAAAGCACAAACTGTTAAACTTAATTATAAATCTAAAGATGGTAAAGATTATATTTTAAATATTATTGATACACCAGGTCACGTAGATTTTAGTTATGAAGTAAGCAGGTCTTTATATGCCTGTGAAGGTTCAATATTAATTGTAGATAGCACCCAAGGAGTAGAGGCGCAAACTCTTGCTAATGTTTATCAGGCTTTAGACACTAACCATGAAATTGTGCCTGTATTAAATAAAATAGATTTACCAGCCTCAGATAAAGAAAAAACAAAAAAGCAAATAGAAGATGTTATCGGAATTGATACAAAAAATGCAATTCCATGCTCTGGAAAAACTGGAGAGGGAATCGATGAAATACTAGAACAAATCATTAAAATTTTACCGCCACCTAAAGGCTTGAAAAATGAAATTTTAAAATGCTTGTTGGTAGATAGCTGGTATGACTCATATCTTGGAGTGGTTATTTTAGTAAGAGTAATTGATGGAAAAATTTGTAAAAATATGAAAATAAAAATGATGTCAACAAATCGAGAATATATTATCGAAAAGGTTGGAGTTTTTACGCCAAAACCAAAAGATGTTAATGAATTAAGTTCTGGTGAAATTGGTTTTATTATAACTGGTATAAAAAATTTATCTGAAACTAAAGTTGGAGACACTATTTATGATGCAACAAATCCTTTAAAAGAATCTTTACCTGGATTTAAGCCTAGCAAACCTGTAGTTTTTTGTGGATTATTTCCAGTAGATAGTTCTGAATATCAAAAACTAAAGGATGGTTTAGCAAAACTCCAATTAAATGATGCTAGTTTTTCTTATGAACCCGAATCTTCTTCTGCACTTGGACTAGGGTTTAGATGTGGTTTTTTAGGATTATTACATTTAGAAATTATAACTGAAAGATTAGAAAGAGAGTTTGATATAAATTTATTAACAACAACTCCTGGGGTTGTATATAAAGTACATCTTAATAAAGGAGAGATCATCGATTTGCAAAATCCATCAAGTTTACCTGATCCCACACATATTAAATTTATTGAAGAACCTTGGATTAAAGCAACTATTATTGCACCCGATCAGTACCTAGGTTCTATTATTAAAATTTGCCAAGATAAAAGAGGCAAACAAACAAATTTAAGTTATTCAGGAAACAGAGCTGTTTTAAATTACGAAATACCCTTAAATGAAGTTGTTTTTGATTTTAATGATAGATTAAAATCAATGAGTAGCGGCTATGCGAGTTTTGATTACGAAATTATAGGTCATAGAGAAGGAGATTTAGTAAAACTTAGTATACTAGTTAATTCTGAAAATGTAGATGCTCTTTCTATGATGGTCCATAAAGATTTTGCACAATCAATTGGAAGAGAAGTTTGTGAAAAATTAAAAGATTTAATACCAAGACACAATTTTATGATACCAATTCAAGCTGCTATAGGTGGAAAAATAATTGCACGAGAAACTATTAAAGGTTTCAAAAAAGACGTTTTAACTAAAATTCATGGAGGTGGAGCAAGAGATAGAAAGAGAAAACTGTTAGATAAACAAAAAAAAGGCAAGTCTAGATCTAAACAGTTTGGTAGAGTAGAGATACCTCAAGAGGCATTTATTGGCGTTTTAAGAATTAACAAAGATTAATTATGGAAAAAGTAAATTGGGGGATTATCGGATTGGGTAATATCGCCAATAAATTTGCAGAATCCTTCATATATTCTAACAATGGTCAATTAATGGGAATTGCAAGTAATAATTTTGATAAGTTAAAAGATTTCAAAAAAAAATATAATATTGATGAAAAATATTGTTTTAATAATTATGATGAGTTGTTAAATAGTAATAAAATAGACATCATTTATATAGCTTTACCAAATTCTCTTCACTACAAGTGGATGCTTAGATGCATTGATAGAGGAAAAAAATTTTTGGTTGAAAAACCAGCAGTAATAAATTTGAAAGAAATCCAAAACATAAAAAATTATAAAAAAAGTAAAAATTTTTTCTTTTCGGAAGGGTTTATGTATAGATTTCAACCTCAAATTTTCAAAACAATAGATCTTATTAAAAATAATCAAATTGGAAAAGTACTTTCAATAGAAAGTAACTTTGGAGTTGATATTTTGACATCCATAAATTTGTTTGGACTCAAATTAAAAAAAAAAATGAATATAAATAACAGACTTTTTAATAAAGATTTAGGAGGTGGTGCAATTCTTGATTTAGGATCTTACGCCGTATCATTTTGTACTTTAATAGCAGCATTACAAAAAAAATTTTCAAATTTTAAAATAATTAATAAGCCAAAAGAAATGTCAAAGACAAATGTTGATATAGACTCATATCTAGATTTGATATTTGATAATGGAATAAAAACAAAAATTGGTGCATCATTTCTTAAAAATCTTGGAAGAGCGAGCAAAATAATTGGTGATAAAGGAGAAATATTAATTCATGATACATGGCTTACAGAAAAAACATTTATAACCCTAAAAAAAGAGAAAAGTGTCAAAATTGAAATTGATAATAGTAAAAATATTTATAGTAATGAAATTGATTTTATTAGCAAATGTATTTTACAAAATAAAAAGGAATTAGATTTTCCTGGTGTAAATTTAGAGGATACAATTACTAACACTAAAATACTTGAGGAGTGGTTGAAATAAAAAAAATGAGAAGTAAAATTTTTGACTGCATTACTTTTTTTGACAACAATTATATGTTTGATTTTAGATATAATGTTCTTAAAGATTATGTAGATTATTTTATTGTTTGTGAGTCAATTTTTGACCATAGGGGCAAGCCAAAAGAAAAAAATTTTATTAGAAAAGATAAATACGACTTTAATAAAGTAAAATATTTTATTTTAGAAAAGCCTTTTCCCAAAAATACAACAATTTGGGAAAATCAAGCGATACAGAGAAATTTTTTATTAGAAAGTACAAGTTTTGCAAATGATGAAGATTATATTTTTTTTTCTGACCCAGATGAAATACCAAAACCTGAGTTACTTAAAAATTTTCATCTTGAAAAAAAGTATGGAATATTTATGCAAAAGTGTTTTAATTTTAAGTTTAATCTTTTTAATAAGTATGAGAGTCCCTGGGAAGGGACAAGAGTTTGCAAAAAAAAAAATCTTAAGTCCATAGATTTTATGAGACAAAAAGTAAAAACTAAAAATTTAAAATATAGTTTTATTAGATTTGATAAAGAAAAAAGTATACAGATTTTTAATGATGCAGGATGGCACTTTAATAATATATTAAGTTCTGAGGAGATTTCTTTAAAATTAAAAACATTCGCACACACTCGTTTTGCAGACGAAAAATATTCATCACCAGAGGTAATTGAAAAAAAGATAGAAAAAAAAATAGATTTATTTGAACGTGGACATATTTATAAAAAGGTGGATATTGATGATACTTTTCCAGAATATTTAAAAAAAAATTTAGATAAATTTAATAAATTTATTATTAACTAGATTATGACTTCATTAAAAATGTATTGTTTTTCTCTTGAGAACTCAAATTTGGAAAAAATTAAAAAAATTAATTATATTCCAGTTGGATTAGGCAGAAAAAACTTTGATAATGAATGGATAAGAGATAACACAAACGAAAATATAAGTGAAAAAAATAGTTGGTATGGAGAAAATACTTTTTATTATTGGCTTTGGAAAAATAATCTCAAAAAAAATTTTGATAAAGATTGGGTTGGATTTTGCCATTATAGAAGATTTTGGCTTAAAGATTCTAAAAAAAAAGAATATAAAGATTTCAAACAGTCGATACTTCAAGAAGTACCGGACGAATGGAATAATTATGAGGTTGTTCTTAGAGATGAAGTTTTTGTTAATGGAACAAAATTTAGCAAAGTTTTAAAACATGGAAAAATGCAATTACTAAAAAACCCCTTTGTTTTTCTTTCAAAAAAAAAAATGACAGTAAAAGTACATTATGACATGTATCATGGTTATGGCGAAATGGATAAAGCGATAGAATTATTGGATAGAGAAAATAGAGAAGATTTTAGAAATTGGGTAAATAGTGCAGTTTCATTTAACGCAAATAATGTTTTTATTTGTAGGTCTCCTGCTCTTTACAACGATTACTGTATATCTTTATTTCGATGGTTAGAGAAATGTGAGTCTGTATTTGGTTTTGATCCCAATAGACCATATAGCCGTATAAGAGTGTATGCATTTTTAGCAGAACGATTTTTAAGCTATTGGTTTAAAAAAAATTCAAACTATATATTATGGCCTATGAAATTTCACGATATCACAAACGATACTAAAAATTTCTAGTTTTTAAATGAAGGAAAAAATTTTTTTATCTGGAGTGGGAGGAATGTTAGGGGAAGCATTTTATGAAGTATTTAAAATAAAGTATGAATTAAAGTGTACTGATATTGATGTAAATGAAGATTGGCTAGAGTATTTAGATTTTTGTGACTCAAGTAAATATGAATTGTCAGTAGAAAAATTTAACCCAAATTATCTTTTTCACATAGGAGCTTTTACAGATTTAGAATTTTGTGAAAAAAATCAATCAAATACATTTAAAACAAATACAGACTCAGTTAAAACTGCAGTGAATATTTGCAATAAACTAAATATTCCGCTTCTTTATATTAGTACAGCTGGTATTTTTGATGGGTTAAAAGAATTTTATGATGAAGATGATGTGCCAAAGCCCATGGGCGTATATGCAGTATCAAAACACGAAGCAGAAAAGTTTGTTTTACAAAATTGCAAGAAATTCTTAATTTGCCGAGCTGGATGGATGATGGGAGGTGGTCCAAAAAAGGATAAAAAATTTGTTCAAAAAATTTTAAAACAGATAAAAGATGGAAGAAAAGAACTATTCATTGTAGATGATAAATTTGGAACACCAACTTATACATTAGATTTTGCAAGAAATGTTAAGGCTTTAATTGATACTAATAATTTTGGATTGTACAATATGGCATGTGAGGGAAACACTAGCCGCTTAGAGGTTGCCAAGGAAATTTTAAAAATTTTAAACTTGGAAAAAAATATAAAAATTACAAAAGTTAAGTCAGATTATTTTTCTAAAACTTTTTTTGCCCAAAGACCAAACTCTGAAAATCTATTAAATAGAAAGCTTAATGAAAAGGATCTTAATATGATGAGGCCTTGGCGAAATACTCTTAAAGAATATTTAAAAAAGTGTTACTCTGATTATCTATGAATGAAAAAGAAATAAATAATTTTTTTCCAATACCGTCTCAAACTTCTATAATAGATAAGTATATACTTTTAAAAATAAATAAATTTATTAATTTAAATATTAAAGATTTTATATATTTAGAAATTGGTTCATATTTAGGTGGAAGTTTAACTCCCTTTTTGATTAATAAAAATTGTAAACGAGTTATATCAGTAGATAAGAGACACCAGATTCTACAGGATGAAAGAAGCGAAAAGTGGAGTTATAAAAAATATAGTAATAATTTAATGATAAAAAAATTAAAAGAACATAAATTAAATATAAATAAGCTTAAATCTTTTGATGGAGATATGTCAGAATATAAATCAAATGAAAATTATGATATTGTATTTATTGATGGTATTCATACAGATAAAAATACATTCTCAGATTTTTTATATTCATTTGATAGAGTAAAAAAAAATAGTATAATTTTGTTCCACGATAGCACTGTAATTTATAAATCTTTATTACTGATAAATGAATTGCTTAGTAAAAATAAATGCAAATATAAAATTTTTAAATTTAAAAATTCTGGAATAACAGGAATTTTTTTTGGTTCTTTTTCAAAAATGAATATTAATAAAAGAATTTTTCCTACACAAAATTTTTTAAAATTTTGTAATAAAGCCGAAGAAAACCTGCTTATTCAAAAACTTAATAATAGAATAAAAATTGAATTTAAAATTTCAAAGTTCTTAAAAAACAAGTTTCCTTATAAATTTAAAATTAAACCTGAAGAGAAAAAGTTAGCTTAAATATAAGGAGAGGTGGCCGAGTGGTTTAAGGCGCACGCTTGGAAAGTGTGTGTACCCTCACAGGTACCGTGGGTTCGAATCCCACTCTCTCCGCCAAATATTAACTTTTATAAAGCAGTAATTAAAGTTATAAATCGATAAAAATTTTAATATGATTAAAAAAGAAATTCTTAAAACAATACTAAAATTATTTGATAAATTTTTAAATACAGAACTTCATTTGAGGCTGGTAAGTGAAAACAGTGAAAAGTTTTATAAAAACTCCTACAATATCGATGAATATGATCTAATTTTTATACATATCCCAAAAACTGGCGGAACGACACTAAATTTTGTTTTGGATGAATTAAGAAAGAAAAAAAATTTAAAAATTAAACAAAGGGGTCATTTTTCAATATCAATTAAAAATTTAAGTTCTATTAAAAAAACAAATTACTGCACTGTTCTAAGAGATCCTGTGGAAAGATCAATATCTTGGTACAATCGATGTCTAGGTGATAAGAACTATTATAGTCACGAACTAGCAAAAAAAGGTTTTGATGTTTTTATGAGAAGATGTTCAGAGGTGCACAATACTTTTTGTAAGTATTATTCTGGTTACTTAGATCAAGAAGTTACCGAGTATACTATGAATTTAGCTTTAAATAATTTAAAAAAATTTAAATATGTTTTTTCATTTGAAAATTTAGAAAGTGAATTAAAAAATTTTGCAAATATTCATAATTTAAATTTAAGTACAATTCCAAAGTTTGATTATAATTCCTCAAAAACAGATTACGATAATTTAGAATATAAAAGCATTGCTAAATTTTATAATCCATATGACATGATGTTATATGATGCTGCGCAAAAAGAAATTTTAAATCAAAAAAATAATGAAAAAATTTCTTAATTTAGGCTCTCAACCTCTTGCAAATTCATACATAAAAAAAAATAATCTTAAAAATAAAGAGAAAAAATTTAAGCTCGAAGTCGGTTTTAACAAAAAAAATTATTTAGTATCAATCGTTAACACTGTTCCAAAAGAAAAAATGTTTAATAACGAGTATCCTTATAAATCTTCCGAATCTAAAACTATGAGAAAATCTTTTAAGGATTTGGCAAAAAAAATAAAAAAATATTACAAACCAAAATTTATAATTGAAATAGGAAGCAATGACGGTGCATTTTTAAAAAATTTTAACAAAAAGAAAGTGGTTGGTGTTGAGCCTTGTAAAAACTTAGCAAAATTGACAATAAAAAAAAAATATAAAACGTATTCTGAATATTGGAATTTAAATTTAGCAAAAAAAATAACAAATTCTAAAAAAGCAGATCTTATATATTCAGCTAATACACTAAGTCATATAAAAAAATTAGATGAAATATTTCGAGCAATTAATTATTCATTATCAAGAAATGGAATTTTAATATTAGAAGATCCTTCTCTATTGTCATGTATTAAAAATGTTGCATATGACCAATTTTATTGCGAACATATATATGTGTTTTCTGCAATAGCGTTGAAAAATGTTTTAAAAAAATTTAATTTAGAAATCTTTGACATTCAGAATACCAAAACCCATGGTGGATCCAACAGATATTTTATAAAAAAAAAATTTAATAAAATTTACAAGGTTAAAAAAAGTGTGAGAAAAGAAATTAACAGAGAATTAAAATTTGGTTTAAATAAATTTTCTACTTATAAAAAATTTAGTTCAAAGGTAAGGGAGTCAAAAAAAAAATTATTTAATATTTTTTTAAAATTAAAAAAAGAGAAATTAAAAGTTATAGGGTATGGAGCAACTGCCAAGTCATGTACTGTTTTAAATTACTGCCAAGTTGGTGCAAATTTTATTGATTATTTTTATGATACTACTTCATACAAAATTGGTAGATATTTGCCTGGTAGCAAAATAAAAATAAAAAAATATAAGAAACTAAATAAAAAGAAAGTTGATATAGCCTTTTTAGGAGCATGGAACTTTAAAGAAGAAATTTTTAAAAAAGAGAAGAATTTTATTAAAAGTGGTGGAAAGTTTATTACTCACATTCCCACTCCTAAAATTATTTAAATTCTGAAAATTTAATTCCTTTCTTGTCTTTTTTAGATAGTATTGGTTTTTTTATTGGCCATTTGATCTTTAGATCAGCATCATCCCAATTAACAGTTATTTCACTTTTTTTGTGTCTATAATTAGTGCACCCGTAAAGCACAATATTTTCTTTTTCTAATCCTAAAAATCCATGCAAAAATCCTTTTGGTATAAAAAAACTTTTACCGTTTTTTTCGCTTAGAATTACTTTATAATGTTTTCCATATGTTTTAGAATTTTTTCTTGCATCGACAATTACATCAAGAATTTTACCTTTTAAAACTAATATATATTTATCTTGAGGATTAATTTTTTGCATGTGCAATCCTCTTAAAACATTCTTTTTTGATTTAGAAATAATTGCAAATATTAAATTTTTTTTTATCAATTTTTTTTTATAAGCTTCTCTTAAAAAGCCTCGTTTATCATAAAATATTTTTCCTTTTAAAATAAATGAGTCTTTAAGTTTTGTTTTAATAATTTTCATTTTTAAGTTTGATTAATTTTCCGATTTTATATTTTTTTTAAATAATTACTATATTCACAATTACCGTAAAATTTTATATTTTTTGTAATTGTTTTTTTATTAATCCATTTTTTAAACAGTGAAATTTCTTCTAAACATGCAATTTTAATACCTTGCACTTTCTCAACAGATTGTACAAAAGAAGATACGTTTGTCATATCATCTATTTTTCCTGCATCTGACCAGACCGCTCCTCTTCCAATATGTTCAAATTTCAATTTTCTATTTTTTTTATATATATTTAATAAATCTGTAATTTCTAACTCACCCCTCTGAGATATTTTAAGTGTCTTTGCATATTTACAAACGTTATTATCAAAAAAATACAAACCAGTGATTGCATAATCTGATATAAATTTTTTTGGTTTTTCTACAATCTTTTCTATTTGATTATTTTTTATTTTAGCAATTCCATAATTTTCTGGTTTATTAACTTTTTTTAAAAAAATTCTAGCACCGTTTTTATGGATTAATGATTTCTCAAGTTTAATTGTTAAACTTTGACCATAGAAGAAATTGTCGCCAAGTATTAATGCCACATTATCTTTTTTTATAAAATTTTTTCCTAATATAAATGCCTCAGGTAAACCTTTGGGTTTAGCTTGAATCTTATATTGAATTTTAATCCCATATCTTCTTCCATTTCCAAGAAGGTTTTTAAAGTTTTCGACTTGTTTTGGATTAACGATAATCAGAACATCTCTAATATTAGCCAACATTAAAATTGATAAAGGATAAAATATTAATGGCTTATCGTAGATAGGTAATAGCTGTTTATTCACTGCTTTGGTTAAGGGGCTTAATCTTGTACCTGATCCACCCGCCAAAATTATGCCTTTTTTTACCATAATATTTTTTTAAATTACTCTAAATTATCCTCTCTACCAAGATCTAATTTAAACTTATATATTTAATTAGGTGAAAATGTGGTATAAGAATTTTTTCCAAATAAATGAAAAATAATAACAGTTATCAAGCAGATTCTATAAAAGTTTTAAAAGGTCTTGAGGCCGTAAGAAAAAGACCTGGAATGTATATTGGTGATACAGATGATGGTACTGGTTTACATCATATGGTCTATGAGGTAGTTGATAATTCCATTGATGAAGCATTAGCAGGATATTGTAATAATATTGAAATTTATGTTAATTCCGATGGATCTGTAACAGTTAGAGATGATGGAAGAGGGATTCCAGTGGATCTTCATAAAGGTGAAAAAAAATCAGCTGCAGAAGTTATAATGACTCAATTGCATGCCGGAGGTAAATTTGATCACGATTCATATAAAGTATCTGGAGGTTTGCATGGTGTTGGTGTATCTGTTGTTAATGCCTTATCAGAGAGATTAAAGCTTGAAATAAATAGAGAAGGAAAAAAACATTTTATTGAATTTATTGATGGAAAAGCAAAGGCTCCACTTAAAGTTATTGGTAAATCAAAAAGTAATGGAACAGAAATAAATTTTTTACCATCTAAAGAAATTTTTTCTTCAACAAAATTTAGCACAAATATAATTCAAAAAAGAATGCGTGAGCTTGCTTTTTTGAATAAAGGTATAAAAATATCAATAAACGATTTAACTCAAAAAAAACCTCGAAATGTTGATTTTAAATTTAATGGTGGAATCATAGAATTTGTTGATTTTTTAGATGAAAAAAGAGAAAAATTACAAAACAAAAGTGGAAATGACCTTTTTAAAAAACCAATTTTTATAGAAGGAAAAAAAGGAAATGTTGAAATTGAGTGTTCGTTAAAATGGAACGCTGGCTATTCTGAGGATGTTTATCCATATACAAATAATATTTTTCAAAAAGATGGCGGAACTCATCTTTTAGGTTTTAGAAGTGCATTGACGAGAGTAATAAATAAATATGCCACAGAAAATAATCTGTTAAAAAAGAATAAAATTAGCGTTTCTGGAGATGATATTAAAGAAGGTCTAACAGTTGTACTATCTTTAAAAATTCCAGACCCAAAATTTTCATCTCAAACAAAGGATAAACTAGTATCTTCTGAAGTTAGACTAATAGTTGAAAATGTTATTAATGAAAAATTGTCTATTTGGTTTGATCAAAACCCTCCTGTCGCAAAAACAATTTTAGCTAAAGTTATTCAAGCGGCTTTAGCGAGAGACGTTGCTAGAAAAGCTAGAGAAAATGTAAGAAGAAAAGGGGCATTGGAACTTACTGGCCTACCTGGAAAATTAGCAGATTGTCAAATTTCAAAACAAGAAGGAACAGAGTTATTTATAGTTGAGGGAGACTCAGCGGGTGGCTCTGCTAAACAAGGTAGAAATAGAGAGAACCAGGCAGTATTACCTTTAAGAGGGAAAATTTTAAATACATATGTTGATGAAAATGGAACAAAAAAAAATGGAAATAAAAATGAACACAGAACAAAAACTTTATCTAAAATGATTTCATCTAATGAAATATTGACTTTGATTAATGCTCTTGGACTAGACCCAAAAGTTGAAGAGATAGATTTGAAGGATTTAAGATATGGAAAAATTATTATTATGACAGATGCTGATGTGGATGGTTCTCATATAAGAGCTTTGCTTCTTACTTTTTTAAACAATAAACCTTTTAATAAACTTATAGAAAACGGACATGTCTATTTAGCTCAGCCACCACTATTTAAAATAAATAAAGGATCAAAAGGGATTTATATTAAAGATGAAAAAGAACTTGAAGAATATATTTTAGATAACTCAAAAAATTTGAAAAAAATAAAAAAAGGAAGCAAAGAGTTTATTAAAGCTTTCAATGATGAAAAATCAAAAATAAGCATACAAAGATTTAAGGGTTTAGGTGAGATGAATCCTGATGAATTATGGAATACTACACTTAATCCAGAAACTAGAAATTTACTTCAAGTTCAATACTCAAAAGATCAAAAAAAAGACCAAAACATAATACATACACTCATGGGTAATGATGTAAGTTTAAGGAAAGAATTTATTGTTGCAAATGCAATCAATGTTTCGAATTTAGACATATAGGTCATGAAGTTTAGGGAAACTTCATCAAGATATACATTTAATAAATCAACATATATTAACTTAAGATGGATCGCTTACATAGGTCAGGTCATAACAATACTTTTGGTTGAATTTTTCTTGAAATTTAATTTTCATTACTTACCATGTATTTTTGTAATATTTTTCAGTGCTTTAACTAATTTATATCTGTTTTTTCAAGTAAAAGAAAATCAACTAAATAATTTATATTCAACTACGTTTTTAAGTTACGATATTATTCAACTTTTAATATTATTCTATTTTACTGGTGGAATTACAAATCCATTTATATTTTTAATAATAATTCCTGCGGTTTTTTCATCTCAACACTTAAGTATTAAAGGTTCAATAATTTTAGTAATTTTAACAATTTCGTCTTTAATTTTTTTAAGTTTCTTTCATTTGGAATTACCAAATCCAGATGTTCTACATTTTCATACTCCAAAATATTATTTATACAGTATTCCAATTGCGATAGTCATAGGTTTACTTTTTCTAGTATATTTTGGACTAAAATTTGGTAGAGAAAACAGAATTAGAGAGGAAGCTTACAATAAACTTCAAGAGATTATGGCTAAAGAAAATGAACTTGTGTCACTAGGTGGACAAGCAGCAGCAGCAGCGCATTCTTTAGGCACTCCACTTTCTACTATTTTATTAACATCAAAAGAGTTAAAAAAGGAATTTGGTGGAAATAAAAAAATTATAAGTGACCTTGATTTATTAATAAGCCAAAGTAATAGATGTAGCGAAATAATAAAAAAACTAACCTTAAATCCAGTTATAGAGGATAAATTTTTTGATAATGAAATATCTCTTGATATTTATATAAAAGAAATAGTTAGATCATATAAAGAAATAAGTGATAAAAAATTTATAATTAATTTGGAAAAATTTAAAAAAAAAATTAAATCTAATAAATCACCAGAAGTTGTATATGGATTAAGAAATTTTATAGGTAATGCAAATAAATTTAGTCACAATAAAGTAGAAATCTTTTTGATATCCAATGATAAAGAAACTGAAATTATTATAATAGATGATGGTCCTGGTTTTCCTAAAGATTTAATAGATAAATCAATACTTGGAGAACCCTATATAAGAACAAAAGATCAAAAAAATATTTCTAAGTATGGTCTTGGTCTCGGAACATTTATTGGCAAAACTTTATTGGAAAAAAACTTTGCTAAAATAACTTTTGAAAATTATGATGACAAGGGTGCACAAGTAAAAATTAAATGGAATAACAAAGACTTAATTAAAATTTAATTTAACTTTTTATTTTTATTTTCAAACAATCCACTTAATTGTCTTATCATAACATCACCCAGTTCTTGAACATCTGAAATTTTTATTGCTTTACTATAGTATCTTGATACATCATGCCCAATTCCAATTGCGAGTATTTCTATATCTGATTTACTTTCTATAAATTTTACAGTCTTTTTTAAATGCTTTTCCAAAAAATCACCAGAGTTTACCGACAAAGTAGAGTCGTCAACAGGAGCTCCGTCGGAGATTACCATTAAAATTTTTCTTTCTTCTTTTCTTTTTTTAAGTCTATTGTATGCCCAGGAAATCGCCTCACCATCAATATTTTCTTTCAGTAATCCTTCTTTTAACATTAACCCCAAATTTTTTTTTGATTGCCTCCAATGACTATCTGCACTTTTATAAATTATATGTCTCAAGTCATTTAATCGACCAGGGTTCTTAGGTTTATTATTAGTATTCCATTCTTCCCTACTTTTTCCACCTTTCCAGTTTTTCGTAGTGAAGCCTAATATTTCAACTTTTACATCGCATCTTTCCAGGGTTCTTGACAATATGTCAGCACAAAGGGCTGCAATTGTAATTGGCCTTCCCCTCATTGATCCAGAGTTATCTATTAATAAAGTAACTATTGTATCTTTAAAATCTAAATCTTTTTCTTTTTTAAAAGATAATGAATTGTATGGATCCATTATAATTCTTGGTAATTTTGAACTGTCTAAAAGTCCTTCTTCTAAATCAAATTCCCATGCTCTATTTTGTTTAGCAAGTAGTTGTCTTTGTAGTTTATTTGCAAGCTTTGTTATTAAATCTTGAAACGTTATTAGTTGTTGATCTAAATTTTTTCTAAGTTTTGTGATTTCTTCTTTTGTTTCTAAAAGCTCAGCTTTCTCTATTTCATCGAATTGTTTTGTAAAAACTTTGTAATCTTTATCATTAATACTCGTATTTAATTTTTGAAAAACTTTTTCTGAGCTTTGTTTATTCGAGTCCGTATCAAATAATTGTTCATCCATTTGGAGTTGGTCAAAATCATAATCACCATCAACTCCATTCTGATTTTCGTCTTGTTTTGTTTTTTCTTGTTCTTTTGAAGATTCATCTGAATTTTCATCATTTTTCATATCATTTTGTTCATTATTTTTTTCTGTATCTTCATTTTTTTCATCATTATCATTCGAATCAAATATGTCCATTTCTGAGAGAATTTCAGAAAACTTTGAATTATATATTTCTTGATTTTCAAAGTTTTTATTTAAGAAATTTAAGTGTTTACCAATAGACGAATTAAAATCTTTTTCCCAAAATTTGAGCATTTTACTTGTCATTTCATTTAGTTCTATGCCCAAAAAATTTTTTAGCATATAAAGCTCGAAGGCCTCGGAAACACTAACATCTTCTTTACTTTTCAGTTGATCTTTTCTTTTAAGATTTAACTTTTGGGTATAATTTTCCTTAAAATTCTTTGAAATTCCTTTAAGCATCTTAGTTCCTAAAATCTCATATCTAATTTTTTCAGATATATCGTATAACATTCTACATGATTTTTTTGATGGAATATTTTTTTTATATATATCATTGTTAGAAAATTTTTTTTTTAGCGCTTCGGAATCTGTTTCAGCTCTTAGCCGAATAAAGTCATGTTTATTAGTTAAGTTGTCTATTTCAAAAAAATCAAGATTTTTTGAACTTAAATTTTTATTCTTATTTTTGATATTAATTAGATAATCATCCGATATTACTTTAGCAGTAGATATTAGAGCTTCTTTGAATTTTTCTTTGAAGTTATCTTCTTTTTTATCCATTTATATTTGAATATTCACCATAGATTCTGGAAGATCTTCTCCAAAACATCTTTGATAATATTCAGCAATTATACTTTTTTCTACTTCATCACATTTATTTAAAAATGTGACTCTAAAGGCGTAACCAATATCTTTAAATATTTCTGCATTTTCTGCCCAGTGTAATACTGTTCTAGGGCTCATTACCGTTGATATATCACCTGCTATAAAACCTTTTCTAGTTAAAGAAGCTACCTTTATCATATTAGATACTTTTTCTTTACCTTTTGAATTATTTAAATTTTTATTTTTTGCCAATATGATTTCCATTTCTTTTTCTAAACTTAGATAATTTAAAGTTGTAACTATATTCCATCTATCCATCTGTGCTTGATTTATTTGTTGTGTTCCAGTGTACAGCCCAGTTGTATCGCCAAGCCCAATAGTGTTAGCGGTAGCAAATAATCTAAAATAATCGTTCTGTTTAATTACTTTATTTTTATCAAGCAGAGTAAAACTTCCCTCAGACTCCAAAACTCTTTGAATAACAAACATAACGTCTGGTCTACCAGCATCATATTCATCGAACACAAGTGCTATGGGGTTTTGAATAGACCAGGGAAGCACACCCTCTTTAAATTCTGTTACTTGTTTGCCATCTTTAATTACAATCGCATCCTTTCCAATTAAATCAATTCTACTAATGTGCGAGTCCAAATTAACTCTTATGCAGGGCCAGTTTAACCTAGCGGCTACTTGAGTTATATGAGTGCTCTTTCCTGTGCCATGATATCCATGAACGATAACTCTTTTGTTATAATTAAATCCACTTAATATGGCTAAGGTTGTGTCTCTATCAAATTTATAATCTTTATCTATTTCAGGAACAAATTCATTTTTTTTGGAAAATGCATCTATTTCCATTTCGCTTTCGATGCCAAAAGTTTGTTTAACTGATAGCTTGATATCTGGTTGAATATTCAAATTATTTGTCAATTTTATCTCTGTATGTGTTTTTTAATTGTGTATAAGCCAATGTTATTAGCTTAAGTTTTTCTTCGTATTTCTTATTTCCTGAATTCATATCAGGATGAAATTTTTTCACAAGGCTTTTAAATTTATTTTGTATTTTTTCCCACTTTAAACCTACAGAAACACCAAGGATTCCAAAAGCTTTTATATCATTATGATCAAATGTAAATTGTCTCATGTGATTAAATTGACTTTTTAGTTTGGATTTATCTAGCTCGTCTTTTAAAGCATTATTCCATAAAACTTTAAAAAAATTATCAGAGGAACTGAAGCTTTGTGTGGGTTTATGCCAAGTCATGTCTGATTTTAAAAATTCATAAATTTGTTTATCATTCATTCCAGAAAAATAGTTCCAATTTTTATTAAATTCCTTTACATGAGCCAAGCAAAGTAATCTAAAATTTTTACTATTGTCTTTTTCGATTGGTGCTCTAAATTCGCCAATTTCCATACAATTATTCCAATCACAAATATTTTTCATGATATATTATAGTATTAATATTTATGAATATAAACGATCTAATCACAATCGTAAAAAAAAAAATTAAAGCAAATTTATCAGTAGAGAATATTGATGTAGAAGATAAGACATTTCTTCATAAAAACCATCAAGGCAATGATTCTAAAAAGTTTCACCTTAAATTAATAATAAATTCTTCTGAATTAAAGCAAATGAAAAAAATTCAATCTACGAAAAAAATTTATAACGTTTTAAAAGAAGAGCTTGACAAATATATTCACTCAATTCAAATATTAATTGACTAACTGTTCTTTAAGAAAACTATATATTTTTTTATCTGTGAAATTTAAACTTAATTTAATTTTTCCAATTTTTTTAATTAGAATTAAATTTATATTATTATTAGTATTTTTTTTGTCCTTCTTCATAAATAATACCAATTTTTTTAAATTTTTTTTTGAAAAATAATTATTAACATTATTCGGCAAATTATATTTAATAAAATGATTTTTTATTCTTAAATAATCTTTTTTTGATATTAACTTGATTTTTAAACTAAAAGTAATTGCACTCATTATTCCTAGAAGTACAGCCTCTCCATGATTTAATTTTTTAGAATAGTTTAAAGTTGCTTCATATGCATGTGCAAATGTATGACCAAAGTTTAAAATTTTTCTAATGTTTTTTTCATTTTCGTCTTGTTCAACAATTTTTTTTTTAATTTTACAACTTTCAATTATTGATTTTTCTATGAAAGGACTTTTTATTTTTAATATTTTAGAAGCATTTTCATTTAAATATTTAAAAAATTTTTCTTTTAAAATTATAGAATGTTTAAATATTTCAGCATAGCCACAAATCATTTCTCTTTTTGGAAGTGTCTTTAAAAAATTGGTATCAGATATAACAAGATTTGGTTGATAAAAAGATCCAATTAAATTTTTTCCATGGGAACTGTTTATACCAGTTTTTCCTCCTATTGAAGAATCAACTTGCGCCAAAAGTGTGCTTGGAACGTTAACAAATTTCATTCCTCGTTTATAAATGCTAGATGCAAAACTAGATACATCTCCTGTAATTCCCCCTCCAATTGATATTAAACAATCATTTCTCTGAAAATTATTTTTTAGCAAAATATTTAAAATTTTATCTACACTTTTTTGATTTTTATTTTTTTCATTTGCATTAAAAAAATAGACAACTTTATTTTTTTTTTTAAATTTCTTTAATATTTTTAAAATTATTTTTTTTTTAATTTTATTATCAATTACGATTAAACACTTATTAAATGACACAGAGTTTTGATCCAATAACTTAGGTAAATTTTCATAAAGATCCTTACCTATGATTATTGAATATTTTTGACTCTTTGTATTTATATTGAGTTTAAAATGTTTCATATAATTTTAGTATACTTTCAACAATTTGTTTTTTTGATAATTTATCACAGTTTATTTTAAATTCTGCTTTTGTATAAATTTTTTTTCTTTTACTAATTAATTCTATAAGTTCTTTATCATTCAATTTATTAGCGATTGGTCTTTTTTTATTCTTTCTTATTCTTTTTAATAATGTTTTAGTATTACAATTTAACCAAAATGAAACATGATTCATTTTTATTTCTTTTCTAATTTTTTCGTTCAAAAAAGCCCCACCTCCAAGTGATATTACGCTATTTTTATTTTGAAGAATTTTTAATATAGTTTTTTCTTCTAGAGACCTAAAAAAAGTTTCACTTTTTTTTTCAAATATTTCTGCAATAGTCATATTCATTTCTTTTTCTATAATTTTATCAATATCATAAAACTTAGTTTCTAATTTTTTTGAGATTAATGCCCCAGTTGTAGATTTTCCAGAAGCCATCATGCCCAGCAATACTAGGTTTTTTTTTGAATTCATAAGTTTCTTTATTGAAAAAACACAAATATGTCTTAATTTGAAATTAATAAACGATATATGCAATTACATAAAAAAACAAGTATTGGAAAGTATGGTTTTTTAATTAGAGTAACTCTATTATTTGTATTTGTTTTTATAGTAATTGTATTGATCGACCAAATAGATTTTCCGGCTCCTAATAAAAAAATTGAAAAAATTATTCCAAATGAAAATCTTAAAATTGTTAAATAAAAAATATTTACCGATTTTATTTTATTTTTTATTTATACAAAATACATTGTTGTTTTCAAATGAACCAGTAGATATTTGGAACTTAGAAAATAAAGAAAATCTTGAAGAAGAAGTTTTAGAAAAAAATAATATTGAAGGGAATATTTCTGAAAATTCTGTCTATGAAATTCAGTCCGAAAAAAATAATAATTTTAATATAGAGCTAGATGAAATTTTGAAATCAAATGAACCAGAAGTCGTAGGTATATATGATCCATCTGAAAATAGCATTACAATTGATATGTGGAAAAATTCAGATGGAAATAAAATCTTAGATTTATTTAAAAAAATTCAAAAGATTGATTTATCAAATGATTCTAAAGAAATTTTAAAAATATCACTTTTAACAAACTCTTATTTTCCAACAAAAAATATTTCTTATGAAAAATTTTTAAAATTAAAGCATGAATGGTTATTAAAAAATTCTGATTTAGATTTGATTGAAGAATATTTAATTAAAAATCCAAAAATAAAAAATAATGATAAGTTAATAAAATATTTAGTTAATGAATATCTTTCACGATCAGAACTAGAAAAATCTTGTAATATACTCTCGCAAATAAACTATCCAACCGAGGATGAATATTTATCAAAATTTAATATTTATTGTTTAATTAGTGAAAATAAAAAAGAGGAAGCTCAGCTATTATTGGATTTAAAAATGGAGTTAGGTTTTAAAGATGTTTTTTTTGAAAAAAAATTTAATTATTTGATGGAATATAATTTGGAAATTGACGAGGAAATTTCAGAAAAAAATATTTTAGATTTTCATCTTTCTCATAGAACTAATCCAAATTTTTTCTTTGAACCTAATAGTTCTACAAGCAAAAAGATTTGGCGTTATTTATCTACTTCAAATTTATTGATAAATTTGGATAGCATCGACCTTGCTGATAGTACAAAAATTTTATCTATAGAGAAGGCCACGCATGAAGGTAATTATACAGAGGAAGAGTTATTTGATTTTTATAAAAGATTTCAATTTAATATTAATCAACTTTTAAACGTCAAACAATCATATAAACTTTTAAATGGGATTGAGAGTAGAGCACTTCTTTATCAAGGAATTTTAATTAATAATGAAATCGATAAAAAGTTAGAATTAATAAAAATTTTAAAACAATCTTTTATTAAAGAAGGCAATACAAATGCTTTTAATAATGAGCTAGTTAGCATTTTAGAGGAAATCAAAGAAGAGGAAGTTCCTTCAAATTATTCAAATTTTTATAATAACCATATTAAAAGTGAAAAATTTGTTTTAAAAAAAATTAAAATTAACAACAAAGTAATTCATCAATCTAAGTTGATCAATTATTTAAGAGAAGATTTGGATAAAAAAGATGTGCAAAAAGATTTGAATGATATTCTAAAAAAAATCAAAAAAAATAAGAAATATTTTGTTTCAACGAAAGACATGATTTTATTGGAATCTCTTAGATCTGATGGGATAGAATTTGATAAAAAATATGCTTCTGTTTACAAAATTAATAATTTAAATATGCCCTCAGATATTAAAAATTTAATAGAAAATGATGAGGTAGGTTTTATCTTGTTAAGATTAGTACAAATCCTTGGCCAAGATAATTTTGAAGATCTTGATTCAGAAACTCTATTTTTTATAGTTAGTGCTTTAAATCAACTAAATATAGATAAATTGAGAAATAAAATCTTGCTTAAAGTTCTACCTTTAAAAGTTTGAAAATTGTAATAAAATAAAAAATTATGTCGGTAAAGACAATTATAACTGAGCCAAATAAAATATTGAGGCAGATATCAAAGCCGGTAAAGAATGTTGGTAAAGATGAACAATGTTTGATGGATGATATGCTCGAAACTATGTATGCAGCAGATGGTATAGGATTAGCTGCTATACAAATCGGTATACCAAAGAGAATTATTGTAATGGATATAAGTTGGACTAAAGGAGAAAAAAAACCGATGTATTTTGTAAATCCAGTTATTAAAAATAAAGATAATGTTAAATCAATTTATGAGGAAGGATGTTTATCAGTTCCAAATCAGTTTGCTGAAATAGAAAGACCAAAAAATTGTGAAGTAAAATATCTAAATTATAAAGGTGAAAAAAAATTACTAAAAGCAGAAGGTTTATTAGCAACATGTATTCAACATGAAATGGATCATTTAGAGGGAATTTTATTTATTGACTATTTGTCAAAACTTAAAAAAAGCATGATCATAAAAAAACTTCTTAAAAATAGACCAGATAGAATAGTTGTTTGATTAATGTTAAAAAAAATAATTTTTATGGGCACGCCATATTTTGCTGTACCAATTTTGAAATCTTTATACCAGAACGGTTACAACATTTCTGCAGTTTATACTCAGCCACCACAAAAATCTAATAGAGGTCAAAAAATAAATAAATCTCCTATACAAGGTTTTTCAGAAACATTAAATATAGAATTTAGAACACCATCATTACTTAAAGACAATAAAGAAGAATACGAATTTTTAAAAAAATTAAATATCGATCTTGCAATTGTTGTAGCTTATGGTCAAATTATTCCTAAAGAAATATTAAGTTTATCGAAAAAAGGTTTTATCAACATTCATGCTTCGATATTACCAAAATGGAGAGGAGCTGCGCCAATACAAAGATCAATTATGAATTTAGATAAAGAAACTGGCATAAGTATAATGAAAATTAATGATAAGTTAGACTCTGGGCCAGTATGTGCTTATTATAAAACAGAAATTAAGGAAAACGATAACACCACATCACTATCAGATAAATTATCTTTATTGGCTGCTGAAAAAATCTTAGATGTTATTGACGATATTATGGATGGTAATTTAAAATTTGAAGAACAAATTCATTCAAAAGCATCATATGCAAATAAAATTAATAAAATAGAGGGAAAAATAGATTGGAATAATTCTGCAAGAAAAATAATTGGAATTATTAATGGTTTATATCCAAACCCAGGCGGATGGTTCAATTTTGAAGGTGAAAGATATAAAATTTTAAGTGCAAAAATTTCTGAGAAAAAAGGTCAAATTGGTGAAGTTTTAAGTGAAAACTTGGAAATTGGCTGTGCTGACTTATCTATAAAAGTGTTGGAGATTCAAAGAGAAGGAAAGCAATCACAAAAGATAGGTCAATTTATGCTTGGATCAAAGATAAAAAAAGGATCCAATCTACAAAATGAATAGATACCAAATTTTAATTGAATATGTTGGCACAGGATTTATTGGTTGGCAAATTCAGCCAAAAGGAAAATCAATTCAAAAATTAATTCAATTGAAATTATCAAAACTACTGAAAGAAAAAATAAAATTAGTAGGTTCAGGGAGAACAGATACAGGAGTTCATGCAATAGAACAGTCTGCTCACTTTGATACAAAAAGTAAAATTGAAAATTTAAATAAATTTTTAAAATCAATTAATTTTTTTTTAAACTCTGAATTGGTTTCAATAAAAAAAATAAAAAAAAAAAATCTAATTTTTCATGCAAGATTTTCTGCAAAAGAGAGAGTTTATAAATATATAATCTTTAATAGACTTAGTGTTCCATCAATTGAAAAAGGCAGAGGCTGGCATATCAGTAAAAAGTTGGATTTAAAATTAATGAAAAAGGGTTCCAAAAAACTTTTAGGAAAGCACGATTTTTCAACGTTCAGAGCTTCAAGCTGCAATGCAAAATCCCCTATAAGAATAATTAAATTAATTAAAATTAAAAAAGCTAAAGATAAAATCGAAATAAAATTTATATCACAATCTTTTTTACAACAACAAGTAAGATCAATGGTTGGTTGTCTAAAATATTTAGCTGAAAAAAAATGGAATTTAAAAAAATTTGAAAAAGTATTTAAGTCTAAAAAAAGAAATTTATGTGCACCTCCTGCACCTTCTCATGGTTTATTTTTAGAAAAAATTATTTATTAGGTCTATTATCTTTTTTAAATTTTTTGTTTATTCTCCATCTGGAACCCTCTCTAACAATATAACCTGCACAATTTTTTGATTTGCATTTACATGGAAATTGTTTATAGTCGGAGTCGTAACTGAAACCATAGTCACAAGTCAATTCTTCACCTTTTTTAATATCTTTTATAGCGGTCACCCAAATTTTCAATCCAGTACCTTCATAATCGCAATTGTTTGAGCAAGAGTGATTAATTAAACGAGCTGTATTCCAAGTAACATCACCATCTAAGTCATATCTATTATTTAAATTAAAAAGATAGATTGGCTTTGTATTATCAAACTTTGGATTTGTATCACTTTCTCTTCTTGTGATTATATTTCCAATATAATTAATAATTCTAGTTCCCTCTTTAATATCTTTTGTTGCATATAAGCCTTTTCCATTTTTATCAATATTGGATTTTTTAATTCGATAAAGCTTCATAAATTTTTTATAATATTTATTTAAGAATTATCAATTAAATTCAATAAGTGCGTTAACATGCATCTCGGTGCTCTCTTGCAAAGCTATGAGATCATATCCACCTTCCAAAATAGATACTACTTTTCCATTACAACAAACTTTTGCTAATTTTAAAGTTCTTTTAGTTAGTTCATAAAAATCTTTTGATGATAATTCAAATTGGGCCAATGGATCATCTTTATGAGCGTCAAATCCTGCAGAAAATAAAATAAACTCTGGCCTAAAATCTTTTAGTTTTTTTAGTACAAATTCGTAAGCATTTAAGTATTCTTCAGAGTTAGTGCCTGCCGGCAAAGGAATATTATAAATATTATTGAATTTACCTTTTTCTTTTTCAGAGCCAGATCCTGGATAATAAGGATATTGGTGAGTTGAAATATATAGAACTTTTTCATTATCATAAAATATATCCTGTGTTCCGTTTCCATGATGAACGTCAAAGTCAATAATTGCTATTTTTTTATAATTATAATTATTTATTAAATAATGTGCTCCAACTGCCACATTATTATAAATGCAAAATCCCATAGCTTTATTTTTTTCAGCATGATGCCCTGGAGGTCTAACCGCACAAAATGCATTTTTAAATTCATTATTTTGAACTCCATCAATTGCAACAATAATTGATCCAACAGCGTCTATTGTAGCATCTTTACTGCCAGGTGATATAACTGTGTCTCCGTCTAAAAATGATAACCCTTGCTTTGGAAAAGATTTTTCTACAAAATTTATATAATTCAAATTATGAGTATTTTTTAGAATTGATTTATCAAACTTTATAGGTTTTTTCCAAGTAAGATTTTTGTTATCTATCTTTTTAAAATTTTCTATTACAGCTGTTACCCTATCTATTTTTTCTGGATGACCATCTCCTGTATTATGATTTTGATAAGTATTAGAAGTTATTAATCCAGTCTTCATTTAAAATAATTTATAAGAATTTCAGAGTATATTTTTGTTAATTTTTTTAAATCTGCAATAGAAACCGCCTCATCAACTTTATGCATAGTTTTTCCTACCAGACCAAATTCTAAGCCAGGTGATAATTTTCGAATAAACCTTAAATCTGAGGTTCCGCCAGTTGTAGATAGTTTTGGTTTTATTTTTGTAATTTTTTTTATGATATTTTGAATCATAAAAGTCGTTGTATTTGGCTTAGTTAAAAAAGCCTCTCCTGAAACTCTATATTCTACTTTGTAGTTAGACTTACTTTTCTTACTTATTTTTCTAAAAATTTTATTAAGTCTTTTTTTTATTGAATTAGATGAATGAATATTATTAAACCTAATATTAAAAGTTGCTTCTGCAGATCCTGGAATAACATTGTCAGCATTATTGTTGATATTTATCCTAGTAACTTCTAAATTTGTTGGTTGAAAATCCTTTGTACCTTTATCAAATTTAACATCTTTCAGTTCTTTCAAAACATTAACAATAATTGTTGAAGGATTTTTTGCTCTATGTGGATAAGCAACATGACCTTGAACACCATTTATTGTGAGTTTTCCAGTCAAACTTCCTCTTCGTCCTATTTTTATCATTTCTCCTAACCTATTTGGATTTGTGGGTTCACCAACTAAGCAGAAATTAATTTTTTCTTTTTTCTTTTTTAAATAATCTACAACTTTTTTTGTACCATTAATTGCATCACCTTCCTCATCTCCAGTGATTAGCAAACTAATTGATCCTTTAAATTTATTATTTTTATTTATAAAAATACTAACAGCCGAAACAAAAGCTGCAATTGAACTTTTCATATCATTGGCACCTCTACCTATTAAATGACCCTTCTTAATAGATGGCTTAAAAGGATTAATTGTCCAATCTTTTATATTACCAGGAGGTACCACATCTAAATGTCCTGCATAACAAAAGTTAGGACCTTTATTTCCTTTTCTTGCATATAAATTTTTAACAGGTTTAAAATTTTTCTCTTTAAATTCAATTATTTTTGTTTTGAAGCCTAATTTTTTTAATTTCTTTTCTAAAAATTTCATTACTCCGGCGTCAACTGGAGTTATAGATGGAAATTTGATTAGCTCCTTAGCTAATTTAACTTCATTTAAAATTGACATGATTTTATTCTCTTAAAAGATCGTTAATTGAAGTTTTAGATCTTGTTTTTTCATCAACTTGTTTAACAATGACTGCACAATATAAGCTAGGTCCACCCGATTTTTTTGGTGGAAGTGACCCAGGAACTACTACACTGCCTTCAGGTACTTCACCTGTCACTATTTCATTCGTTTCCCTATTAATGATACGAGTAGATGCAGTTAAGAAAACTCCTGTTGCTAAGACACTATTTTTTCTGACAATTACTCCCTCAGCTACTTCGCTTCGAGCACCTATGAAACAATTGTCTTCTATTATGGTTGGAGACGCTTGAACTGGTTCCAAAACTCCGCCAATTCCAACACCACCTGATAAATGAACATTTTTGCCAATCTGAGCACCTGACCCTACAGTTGACCATGTATCGACCATCGTGCCACTGTCGACATAACATCCGATATTCAAAAAAGACGGCATTAAAACAACTCCGGAAGCAATGTAACAACCTTTACGAGTCATTCCGTTTGGAACATATCTAAAGCCCGCTCGCTTATGATCTTCTTCAGTCCACCCTGCTGTTTTAAAGCCAACTTTATCATACCATACTGAATATGGTCCGGAAGTAGTTTTCATTTTATTTGTTCTGAACGAGAGTAAAATTGCTTTTTTTGCCACTTCATTAGTAACCCATTTTCCATCTGACTGTCTGTTTGCAACTCTAACTTTTCCTTGATCCAATAGTTCAATAGTTTCATTCACAGCGTCAATAATACCTTTATCTGAGCTAGGTGAGATTTTATCTCTACTTTCCCATGCATCATTAATAATTTTTTCTATAGACATAATTTATTTACTTTTTAATAGCCTTATTTCTTTAAGAAATAAAGATAGATTTTCAATTTTGTGTGAAATAAAATCTTTATCAGCATCCATTTTTCCAAAATGCTCATCATTAATTAACCAAACAGTTGTGCAGCCTCGTACATGTCCAATACTTAGATTTTTAGCGATATCCTCTACATAAATCGTTTCTTTTGGATTTATACCAAATTTTTTAACCATTAAGTCAAAAGTTTCAGCTTCAGGTTTGGGTACATATCCAGCATCTTTGATATCAAAAACTTTGTCTCTTCCAAATAAATCATACACTCCTAGATGAGTTAAAATATTTGCAGCATGATCCGCAGAACCATTTGTAAAGATAAACTTTTCCATATTTAGTTGTTCAAGCTCATTCCTCATAACTTTGTCTTCTTTCATAAATGACAAGTCTATATCATGAACGTAGGATAAAAATTCATCTGGAGATATTCCATCATGGACCATCAATCCCCTTAATGAGGTATTATATTTATAGAAGTAATTTGTTTGTAAATCTTTAGCTTTATCTTTATCAATTTTTAGTTTCTCAGAGATAAATTGTGTCATTCTCTTTGAAACTTGACCGAATACTCGCTCTAAAGAATAATTATTATGTTTTCCATAACAAACTCCATCTAAATCCAGAAGTAGGTATTTTTTTCCCTTCAAGTTCATTTTCTAATTAATGTACCAGAGCCCTTATCTGAGAATAGCTCAAATAATATAGAGTGTTTTGGTCGGGCATCAATTATTCCTACGGCAGTCACTCCATTATTAATCGCATCTAAACAAGTATTTATTTTTGGTATCATTCCTCCAGTGATAGTTTCATTTTTAATCATTTCTAAAATTTCAGAAGAAGATATTTCCTCTATTAATTTTTTATTTTTATCTAAAACACCCTCTACATTAGTCATTAAAAGTAATCTTCTGCATTTTAAAGATTTTGCAATTGCCCCTGCGGCCCAATCGCCATTTATATTAAAAGTTTGATTTTTTTGTAAACCCAGTGGCGAGACAATTGGAATTTTTTTTCCTTTGATAACACTTAACAATATATCATTATTAATTTTCTTTGGTTTTCCTACAAAACCAAGTTCCTCAGATTCAGGGATAACTTCAATAATGTTATTTTCTTTAGTATTTATTGAAATTGCTTCAGTTCCTTTTTTTTTAAGAGAAGTAACAATATCTTTATTAAAATCAATAAGCACTTTCTCAACTATATTTATAACTTTTTCATCTGTTACTCTTAAACCTTTGATAAATTTAGTTTGAATATTTGACTTATCTAATTCTCTTTTTATTCTTGGCCCACCCCCATGAACAACTACAATCGATATTCCTAATTTATTTAATATGGTAATATCTTCTATAAAATTATTAAATATATTTCTATCAATAAAAACATTTCCTCCATATTTAATTACTATCAAATCATTTTTATATTTTTCGATATATTTATATACTTCCTCTTTTGGTGGTCCATTTTCAGGTAATATTTTTTTTAAATCTTCTTCTTTAAGTGACGACATCTACTTTGTTTTAACTGTCGTTTTTCTTTGAATGTAATACTGCTGAATCAGTGTAAAGATATTATTAAAAGTCCAATAGATCACCAAACCTGCTGGAAAAGGTGCAAGTATAACTGTTAAAAAAAGTGGAAAGAACATAAAAATTTTGGCTTGCACAGGGTCTGGAGGAGCTGGATTAAGTTTTTGCTGAATGTACATCGAAACTCCCATTGCAACAGGCCACGCTCCTATTATTAAAAATGAAGGAACATCATAAGGAAGCAGCCCAAATAGATTAAATAGACTTGTTGGATCACGATCACTTAGATCATGAATCCATCCATAAAAAGGCATATGTCTCATCTCAATGGTAACAAATAAAACTTTATACAATGCAAAAAATACTGGTATTTGAACAAGTATTGGTAAGCAACCACTCATAGGGTTGACCCCCTCTCTTTTATATAAAGCCATCATTTCCTGTTGTAACTTCATTTTATCTTCCTTATGAAGCTCTTTTAATCTTGTCATTTCCGGCTGAAGAAGCTTCATTTTTCCCATCGATTTAAATGAGAAATTTGCAAGTGGAAAAAATATTAATCTAATACAAATAGTTACAGCTATAATTGCTAAGCCATAGTTACCAAGTAATTTAAAGAAATAATCAATAGCAAAGAATAAAGGTTTCGTTAAAAAATACATTATACCCCAATCAATTGTTAAATCAAACTTGTCAATGTTTAAACTTTTTGCATAACCATCAATTGTTTCGACTCTTTTTGCTGCTACGATAATTTGAATTTCTTCTTCAATAGATTGGTTTGGTCCTGCCTCAATACCTTGGGAAGATATATAATTTATTCTAAATTTATTTTTGTAGTCAAAAGTTGTCTTAAAATCTTTATTTCTTGGAGGAACAATACTTGTTATCCAGTACTTATCCGAAATTCCGAGCCATCCTTTGGATGCATTTTTGGAAAACTTATCTTCTTGAATATCGTCATAATCTTCTTCTATAAGTTCATCGTCAAGTGTAGCAATCGGACCTTCATGCAAAATATAAAAACCTGAAATTTCTGGTTTTTTGTTACGAATTATTTGAGCATAAGAATAAAAGCTATAAGTTTTATCCGTTGAATTAATTACTTTTTCTTTAACAGTAAATAAAAATTGATCATCTAAACTAATTTTTTTCTCAAATGTAATACCTTGAGGGTTCTTCCAGGTTAATTTTATTGGATTATTTTTAGTTAATTTTTTATTTCCCGAAATTTCCCATAATGTAGATGAATTAGGTATCTCTATGTTTTTATTAGTAGTTACAAATCCACTCTCAACAAAATAGCCATTTTGAACTTTTCTGGGGTTTAATAGAACAACTTTTTCTTTACCATTAAGTACAACATTATATTTTTTAAATGTTAAATCATCTATTATTGCACCTTTAAGGGAGATAGATCCAACAACATCATCATTTTCAAATTGAATTCTATTATTTTCTACAAGAGCTTCATTTCTAGTTATTTTTACAAAATTTTCGTTTTGATCAACACTAGGCATATCCGAGTCCTTTTGAACTTGCTCTTGTTTAATTCTGTTTTGCTTAATTTCTTCTGGAGATGGAGCAAAAAATAATGTGTAAAGAACAATTATTGCTATCGACAAGGCTACAGCAGCTATTATGTTTTTAAGTTCGTACATTTATATTAGCTTTCCTTTTTCTTAACAGGATCATATCCACCATGCCCAAACCATGGATTGCATTTCATTATTCTTAAAAAGGATTTATATATTCCTTTAATCACTCCATAAGTTTTTAAACTTTCAATACAATAAGAACTACAAGTAGGTTCAAACTTGCAAGAATTTGGAAAAAAAGGACTTATAACTAATTTATATAATTTAATTATTCCAATTAATGTATAGGTTATAATTTTCATTATCTAATTTTATTAAATTCTTCAAACATTGTTTTTTTTAAATCTTCAAAATATTCTCTCTTTAAAACATTTTCTTTAGCTAATATTAAATATGAATAATTTAAGTTTAATGATATTTTTTTTACCGCTTGATTTACAACATTTTTAAGGCGTCTTTTACAAAAGTTTCTATCAACAGCTTTAGAAAATATTTTCTTTTTAGCAACAATACTAAGGTTTAAATAATTAGTCTCTTTTTTAAACAATTTTTTACAAAACATGATAAAATATTTGTTTGATAATTTTCTTCCCGTTAACAATTTTTTAAAATCTTCATCTTTTTTCAAAGCAACAATTTTAATTTTCATTAGGCTTACTAAGGAATGAGTTTTTTACGACCTTTTTTTCTTCTTCTTGAAAGAGTCTTGCGACCTTTCAAAGTTGACATTTTTTTTCTAAAACCTAATTTCCTACGTCTTTTCTTTTTTTTTGGCGCCCAAGTTCTTTTCATATATCTTTAATTTTTGTATTGTTAAAATTTTGGGTATTTATAGTGTATAAAATAGAATTATGCAAAGAATGAAAAGTATTAAAATTTTGATAGGTATGACTTATTTAATAGTTGTTTCTATTTTCTTATTTTGGTTTTTTTCAAATTTTAGCATTGAAGAAATTACTAATTATAAATTTATACAATCAAATAGAGACTACTTTATAAATTTAAAAAATAAAAATTTACTTTTAGTTTCCATATTTTTTACTTTGCTAACTGTGCTGTGGGTTTTCATGTTAGGCTTTGGCAGTCCAGTTGCTTTATTAGGAGGATTTATTTTTGGAAAATGGATTGGTACTTTTCTGGTTGCTTTAGGGTGTTCACTCGGTGCTTCATTGTTATATTTATTTGGAAATTTTTTTTTAAAAAATTTCATAAAAAACAAATTTGCTAAAAAATATGAAAATTTAGAGAAAAAATTTAAAAAAAATGAGTTTAGTTTTTTTTTAATTTATAGACTTATTGGTGGAATACCATTTGCAATAGCAAACTTGTTGCCAATTATATTTAATGTAAGATTAAGAAATTATTTTTTTGGAACTTTTTTTGGAATTTTGCCATCGTTATTTATTATTGCTTCTTTGGGACATGGTCTTGAAAAAACTGTTCAACAGAATGATCAATCTATAAGTTTTATTGAATTAATTTTACTACCAGAAATTTATACTCCAATTTTATGTTTTTTTTTATTAATGATAATATCAATCCTGGCTAGAAAAATATTTTATAAAAATTAGCTGGTGCCCTCACCAAGAATCGAACTTGAAATTGATCCTTACCATGGATCCGTTATACCATTTAACTATGAGGGCAAATTACCTGCCTATTTAAAGCAATGTATAAAATGTTATTTTTCAAATAATTGCCTTAATTTTTTACCATTTTATAATATATTGAATAAATTTTAAAATCATCATGAAAGTATATAGAAAAATTATTTTAGATAAAAATAACAAAGTTATTTATGAGGAATCTTATAATTATGAGGGAAGCTGGTCATATCTCGGAATTCACTATGATTTTAAAAGTACTCGTGGCGCAAAAGCAATGGAAAAAAAAGCTAAGAGAGAAAAAAAGTTAGCCGAAAGAAGAGCAAAAAGACAAGCAAAATTCGGTGATAAAAAAGAAGATGATAGTCCAAGCAAAATTAAAGTTGATGAACCACTTTCTTTAGATTTTATAACAAATCCAGATAAAGGTAAATGAACATCAATAAAAAAAAGGATAA
>CACHQT010000005.1 GCA_902582105.1 uncultured Pelagibacteraceae bacterium | reverse complement strand
TAGCATCGATATGAATTGGATAAGGGTCTCCAGGAAAATTAACTGGATGAACTCTATGATCTTTATAATGTCTATTTAACCAATCGATTCCTTTAAGATTAGTTGTAAATCCGTGTTGAACTACTAAATCTTTTCCAAATCTTAAAATATCTGCTGCATCAAAAAGAGGTTCTTCTTCAGTTGTTACAAAAAATTTTTTTTCTGTCCACTCTAATCTTTTTTGTATACCGATTTTTTCTGATAAATAATCTTTTCTATAATCAAGATCTGTTAATCTAGGTTTTGGTGCTGATTCATGTTTCATATTTGGATCTTGTTCGTAGTATTTTTTAATAAGTGGTCTATAATTTAAGTATTCAAACCATCTGCATCTATAACTCATTGTTGCTTCCAACATTTCATTTCCAACAGTTAAAATAACATCGCGCGCTGGCATACATCCAAACATACTTTCAACTTTCCAGTCTGGGGTAGAAATTTCTTTATTAAAATCTAATGGAACTGGTCTATCAACTTTAACTCCTCTTTTTTCTAAAATACCAACAAAATCATCTAATAATTGATTAGCTTTATCTACGGTATCTTTTAATCGAGGACCATATTTGCCTTTCATGTCAGAGTCCTCTGGCACTTTTGCGTCTAAAGCTGGTTCTGGTGCTGGTATACAACAACCATCTGCTCTGCCTACAATTACGTGTTTAAGTGGATCCCATTCATTCCAACTATTAACAATAATCTTTTTATCCTTCATATTCTCAATTAAGCCCTATAAATCTTCTATTGGTTTTAATTGTTAAGCTATAATAACTTATAGACATAAAAATTAAAAAACCTCCGATTATCGTATTATTAGATGGTATTTCATTAATTCCAAACAATGGAAACCAAACCCAAAAAATCCCTCCGATAATTTCTGTTAAAGATAACAAGGTTAATTCTGCTGCTGGTATGACTTTAGAACCTATTGAATATAAAATTAAACCAAAACAAACTAGAGTTCCATGAGTTGCAAATAATCCTTGGTTATAGTTTGATGATATAAAACTTTTACCATCGTAGAATATGATTGCAGCAGAAAATACTACGCAAAATAAGCCCGCTAATGCCACTGTTGTGAATTTAGGCGTTTCTTTTCGCCATCTTAAAGATACCGAAAATACCGAAAAACCTACAGCAGAGGCCAATCCAAAAATTAAACCCAAAATTGGATTTTGATTAGTATTTCCAAGAGCCATAATAGTTATTCCAATAGCTGCAACTGTTATTGCAATCCAAACATTAAAAGAAATTTTTTCTTTAAGAAATAAAAAGCCCAATAGAGCTGTCAAAAAAGGCATTGCAGCTAAACAAAGCAAGGTAATTGCAGCACTAGTATTAATTATAGACCAAATAAAAGTTATCATAGCCACACCAAGACCACACCCTCCAATTAATCCTGACAATCCTATTTTCAAATAATTTTTGTAAAAATCCTTACCTTCTGAAAAAAATAAATAAAAATTTAAAATAATAAAAATTACAATTCCTCTAGTAAATAAATATTGCCAGGGATCAAGATTAGGTTGATCCATATGACGAACAACAAGAGGCCCAAAAGACCATAAAAGTCCAGCAAATAATACTATCGGGATTGCTATTCTTTCATTTTTTATTTCTAACATGAACAATTCTTAATCCCTTATGAAGTTTTCTACAATAAAAATGATATTTAATTAAAAATATTTTTATTTGACAAAACTGGACTGAAACATTCAATTATTTGACCTTTTTTAAACAAAGATTTTCCTGATTTAAGAATTGCCCATACATTTGATTTAATAAATGATTTAATTCTGAATGACTCTTGGCCATTTAAAATTTCTACTTCTAAAGTTCCATTTTTAGTTGAGACTAATTTTGCTTTTAAAAATCTAGTAAATTCGTTTTTCTTTTCAAAATTTTTTTTTAAAATAGCCTTAAAGGGTTTCTCCTTTTTTAAACCGAGTGTATTTGAAATGTAAGGATATACAAAAAATCTAAAACATGCGGCTGATGAAATCGGATTCCCTGGCAAACCAAAAAAACATTTATTTTTATTTTTAAATTTTGCAAACATGACCGGTTTACCTGGTCTTATTGCAACACCTTTAAAAAAATTTGATAATTTAAACTTTTTTATAATAGGTGGAACAAAATCGAACTTTCCAGCTGAAATAGCTCCTGAAGTAATAATTATATCAATTTTTGAGTTTAAAATATTTCTTAACTTTTTTTCAAAAAATATATTATCTTTATCTTTCAATATACCTCCATCAATAAAATTGAATAAAAAATTTTTAGATAAAGATTTTATGTAGTAACTGTTTGAATTTCTTACTTGCCAATCATTTATATTACTTTTATCAGAAATTTCATTTCCAGTAGAAAAAAATAATATATTAGGTTTGGACATTACTTTGATTTTTTTTACACCTAAACTTTTAAAGGCTAAAATATGTTGTGGTCGTACTAATTCGCCTTTGGAAATAATTAATTCTTTTTTTTTAAAATCAGACCCTTTAAATCTTATGTGATTATTTTTTGAGATTTTTTTATCAATTAAAATATATTTTTTTGTTTTGTTGCTAGGATAGAATTTTATTTGTTCGATTGGAATTACAGTATCAAAAGGTTTGGAAATTAATGCACCAGTCATAACCTCGACTGTTTGAAATTTCTTAATATTGCTAATTTTTGGATTATCACCAGCAGCAATTGTTTTAATTATTTTAAAAAATTTTCTTTTTTTTCGATTTAATGAAATTGTATCTTTTGAGCTAATTGCGTATCCATCAAATGCTGTATTATTACCTGCTGGATAGTTTACTTTTGAATAAATATTTTCTGCAGAAATTCTATTAAGCGTCTCCAGAGAATTTAAATTCTCAAAACTAATTTTAATTTTTGATTTCTCTAAAATTTTTTTTGCTTTTAAGTACCCAATCATTTTTTATAATCTTTAAGTATTTTTTCAGCCTTAATTAGATCTTCTTTTGTATTTATATTTAAAAAAGGATCAAATTTTTCGAATTTTATATTAATTGTTTTTACACCAATTTTATTTGCCCAATCCTCTACTTTTCTAAAATTATTTTTTACTAAATCTTTTTCTAGTATATCCAATAATTCTAATGACCATAATCCAAATATATTATGTCTTTTATCGTCTGATCTAACAAAATAAAGAGGGCTATCATTTTTGATAATTATTTTTTCATATTTTTCTATTATTGAAATATCAAAAAAAGGTGTATCTGAAGGAAAAGTAGCAATCCATTTATAATTTTCTTTTGATTGTTTTGCCCATTTCATTGCTGTTAAAACTCCAACAAGTGGGCCTAGGTTTCCCTTAATATGATCAGGAATTATTTCTATATCATTACATTTTTCAATTTTTAAATCATTATTAGCAATTATTAAAATTTTTTTAAATTTTTCCCTTATTTTATAAATTGCATGTTCAATTAAACTAATTGATCCAAGTTTAGCTTGATTTTTATCTTCCCCAAATCTTTTTGATTTTCCTCCTGCTAGAATAACTGCTAAAATATTGTTATCATTCATATTGCAAAATATAAAACATAAATATTTTAATTAAAGAATTATAATGGACTTGGAAATTTTAAAAATTGCGTCTAATACTGAAAACAACAAAATAATTGATAATCATACACATATATCAAAACAAAAAAATCCATTATGCGGAGATGAGATGGAAATTACCTTGAAAGTGAAAAATAATAAAATTATTGATTTTGGGTACCAATGTAAATCATGTATTTATTGTCAGGCCTCTGTAAGTTTATTATCTTTAAAATCTATTAATAAACCAATCGACAAAGTAAAAGAAATTGTTATCCAGGCTTTATCATTTTTCGAAAAAAATGATAATTCATTTAGTAAAGATTGGGTTTTATTTAACAAGTTATTTCATAAAAAAAATATTTCTAGAAAAGAATGTCTAGTCCTTCCTTTTAAAGCACTTTCAAAAGCATTGGATTTTAAATGAATAAAAAAATTTTAAATCAATCTATAACTTCTGCAGTATTTTCAGCTATAACAATTGGAATATTAACTTTACTTACCTATAAAACCGAATATGGAGTTTTTTTAATAGCCTCTTTTGGCTCTTCAATGGTTTTATTATATGGCTACCCCGAAAGTCCTTTTGCTCAACCTAAAAATATATTTTTTGGTCATCTGTTAGCTGCTGTAGTTGGAATATTTTTTCTTAACTTCGTGCCTTTGCCTTTATATATTTTAATTCCTATTGCTGTAGGTACAGGTGTAGGTTTAATGATACTTTTAAATGTAACTCACCCACCAGCAGGTGGTAATCCTATAATTGTTATAATGGGGAGTGTATCTTTGGATTATATAATAAACCCTATAATCGCAGGGTCATTAATAATTTTGTTTTTTGGTATAGTTTTAAATCGACTTATTTTAAAAAAGAAATATCCTAAATAAATGGACATTAAGTATAAAGTTTCAAAATTAAAAGATAATAATACAAAAGAGATTAAAGACTCTGTTTCGGTAGAAGAGCCTCTTGAAATGAGTTTAAGATTTAAAATTAAGGAAGATTGGAAAGAGGAAAATTTATCAATCACAATGAGAACACCAGGCCAAGACGAAGATCTTATTGCAGGTTTTTTATTTAACGAAAGAATTATTGAAAATTTTTCAGATATAGAAAAAATTGAAAAACAAGGAGATGAAGTTGGTGATTATAGTATACAAAATAAAATTGTTGTAACAATCAATAATAATAAAAATGTTGATATAGGAAAATTAAAAAGAAATTTTCTTACAAACTCATCATGTGGAGTTTGTGGAAAGACATCTTTAGACTCTATAGAAGTTATTAGAGGTGGTAAGTTAGATTTATCTTATCCGAAAATAAATGAAAAAATTATTTTAAATTCGCCAAAACTATTAATTAGCAAACAGTCAGAATTTTCGAAAACGGGTGGAATTCATGCTAGCTCATTAATTAATGACAAAGGAGAAGTTTTAGCAATAAGAGAGGATGTTGGTAGACACAATGCTCTAGACAAACTTATAGGACATGTTCATAAAAAAAAGTTAATTGATAATCGTTCTCAATTTATTGCATGTTCGGGTAGATTAAATTTTGAGTTAGTGCAAAAAGCACTAATGTCTAATATAGGTCTAATTGCAGGTGTAGGTGCGCCCACAAGTCTCGCCATAGATTTAGCAAAACGCTTTGACATGACGCTATTGGGTTTTGTAAAAAGTAATAGCTTTAATATTTATAGTAATAAAGAAAGAGTTGTAATAAAAAACTAAAACGTAAATGTCAAAAAATATTAGTAAATTATCAGGCAGAATAGGTTTAAAAGATAACCTTTTTCAAAAATTATCTGAAAGGTCTTTAAGTACCAAAAATGGAGAAGGTATGAAGGAACTAGCCGAAAAATACCATGTAGGAGTTTCAACTATACATGGAGCTGAAAGTTTTTATGAATTTTTAAGACCTGAACATAGAGCAAAAAAAGCTTTCGTGTGTAATGGAAGTGCTTGCATGTGTGCAGGAACGCAAGATAATTTAAAAAAAAAATTACAAGATAAATTAGGCAAAGACAAAGTAGGTGAAATGTTTTGTCTGGGTTATTGTTACGAAAACCATGCTTTTCATTACGATGGTGAAAATTATGCAGGCAATGATATTAATAAAATTGATGAAATTGTTAATGGTAATGAAATAATTCAAGAAAAATTTACTTCGCGAAGTTTTGCAAAAACTAGCTTTTTAATGGATGACAAGTTATCTAATCTTGATCAATTTAAAGATAACCTTAAACATTTTTTAAAAACTGATAAAGAAGAAATTATTAAATCATTGCTATCTTCTAATCTTACAGGAAGAGGTGGTGCTGGTTTTCCAACAGGAATGAAGTGGGATTTTTGTAGTAAAGCTAAGTCAGATAAAAAATATGTAATTTGTAATGCTGACGAAGGTGACTCTGGTGCGTTTTCTGACAGATATCTTTTAGAAGACCAGCCTCTTAAAGTTATTTTTGGAATGATGATTTGTGCTTATGTAATTGGAGGTGATGAAGGTGTTCTTTATATTAGAGGAGAGTACCCAAAATCAATCGAAGCCTTAAATGGATCTATTAATTCTTTAAAGAAAGCAGGATTATTAGGAAAAAATATTTTAGAAAGTAATTTTTCTTTTGATTTAAATATTTGTATCGGGCAAGGTGCATATATATGTGGAGAGGAAACTGCCCTGATTGCTTCTATAGAAGGTAGAAGAGCTGAAGTAGATGTGAGACCCCCTTTTCCAGTAACGGAAGGACTTTATAAAAAACCAACAGTAGTGAATAATGTAGAAACACTTGCAGCAGCAACTGGAATTTTGCTTAATGGCCCTGAAAAATTTGCAGCTATCGGAAATAAAAAATCTGCTGGTACAAAACTTGTGTGTTTAGATAGTTTTTTTAATAAACCTGGTGTATACGAAATTGACATGGGAACACCTATGAAAAAGGTATTTTATGAAATTGGTGGTGGACTTAAAGAACCTGTTAAAGCATTTCAAATCGGTGGACCTTTAGGGGGTGTAGTTCCCACACAAGAAATAGAAAAGTTAAATTTAGATTTTCAAGAATTTACTAATGCAGGATTTATGCTTGGACATGCAAGTGTAGTTAGTATACCAAAAGATTTCAGCATGATTGATTATATTCACCATCTATTTGAATTTACAGCTGAAGAATCGTGTGGCAAATGTTTCCCGGGTAGACTTGGCTCTTATAGAGGTAAAGAAATGTTTGACCAAGTAAAGAATAAATCTGCAAAAATTCCTTTAAAATTATTAAATGAGCTTTTAATTACAATGAAAAAAGGGTGTTTATGCGCTCTTTGTGGAGCAATACCAACTCCTATTATGAATATCTTAAAATATTTTGGTGATGAAATGAAAGATGATATAGTTAAAGAAAATTAATGAGCTCAGAAAAAAGAAAAATTGCATACATTGATGGTAAGCCCTATGAAATAGGACCTAACCATACTTCCATATTAAAATTCGTAAAAAGTTATTTAGGAGAAAAAAAAGTTCCAACTTTGTGTGATGATCCAAATTTGGCTCCATATGGAGCATGTAGAGTTTGTTCTGTTGAAGTTGCCTTACAAAAAGACGGTCCAACCAAAGTAGTGGCATCCTGTCATACTCCAGTGGGAGAAAATCAACATATTTTTACAAGTAATGATGACCTAAAAAATTTAAGAAAAAACATTGTCGAATTAGTATTAACTGACCATCCTATGAACTGTGGTACATGCGAAGTTAATAATAATTGTGAGCTTCAAGATGTAGCTAATGACCTTGGTATTAAAGAACATAGATATAACAAGCCAAAACAAAATAAAGGAATACCTAAAGATACTTCTCATTCTTATATGAGAATGAATTTAGATAACTGCATTAATTGTGGAAGATGTGTTAGAGCATGTGACGAAATACAAGGCTCTTTTGTTTTAACAATGAGCGGTAGAGGCTTTGAGTCAAGAATTACAACAGATAACGATATGTTGTTTGGTGACTCTTCATGCGTATCATGTGGAGCATGTGCGCATACTTGTCCAACTGATGCAATTTCTGATGTATTTGCATCTAAATCTGCTGACTTTGATAAAAAAGTTAGAACTACTTGTTCTTACTGTGGAGTTGGGTGTAATTTAGAGGCTTCGATAAAAGATGGTAAAGTCGTCTCGATAGATACCCCAAAAGAAACTGAAGTAAATGCTGGACATACTTGTTTAAAAGGTAGGTACGCATTTGGTTTTTATGATCACAAAGATAGACTGAGATCACCATTAATTAAAAGAAACGGTAAGTTCCAAGAGGCTTCTTGGGATGAAGCCTACGATTATATCAAAAATAAAATCGAAAAAATAAAAAAACAAAATGGTCCTGATGCAATCGCAGGTATTTCTTCTGCAAGATGTACTAATGAAGAAAATTATGTTTTTCAAAAAATGATTAGAGCTACTATAGGAACAAACAATATTGATTGTTGTGCTAGAATTTGTCACTCGCCAACAGCATGGGGAATGCAACAAACATTTGGAACTGGAGCAGCCACTAACTCTACTGAAGACATATATTTTGCGGATCTTTTCTTAGTTATAGGCGCAAATCCAACTAACGCACACCCTGTTACTGGTGCTAAAATTAAACAACAGGTAATGAAGGGTAAAAAATTAATCGTACTTGACCCTATAACAACTGATTTAGCAAAACTAGCTGATTATCATATTAAAGTTAGACCAGGAACGAACGTGGCTGTTCTAAATATGATGCTTTATTTTATAATCAATTCTAAATTATATAAAGAAGACTTTATAACATCACGAACAGAAGGTTTTGAAAATTTCTTAAAAGAAATTAAAAAATTAGATGTTGATCATTTGGCTAAAGTAGCTGGTGTGAATAAACAACAAGTTAAAGAAGCAGCAATTGCATATGCGACCGCGAAAAATTCAATGGAGTTTCATGGTTTGGGAGTTACAGAACAAGAACAAGGTTCTAAAACTGTAATGTTAATAGCAGACCTAGCAATGATAACTGGAAACATTGGAAGAAAAGGAGTTGGTGTAAATCCTTTAAGAGGTCAAAATAATGTTCAAGGAGCAGCTGATATGGGCTGTCAACCTCATCAAGGAGCTGGTTACTTTCCAGTTGCAGATAAAAAAATTCAAGATTTTTATACAGAAAAATATGGCGTGGTTCATCCAACAAAAGCTGGTTTGAAGATCCCAGAAATTTTTGATGCAGCTATTAATAAAGAGGTAAAAGCTCTATGGATTATTGGAGAAGATGTTGTTCAAACGGATCCTAACAGTGCTCATGTAGTAAAAGCAATGAATGCATTAGATCTTTTAGTTGTGCAAGAAATATTTATGAGCGAAACCGCAAAACATGCTGATGTTGTTTTGCCAGGCACAACGTTTTTAGAGAAAGATGGAACTTTTACCAATACAGAAAGAAGAGTACAAAGGGTTAATAAAGCAGCAGAACCTCTTCCAGGAACTAAACCTGATGGCTTAATAGTAACTGAAATGATGCAAAAACTTGGATCTAATCAAAAATCATATGATGCTGATGAAGTGTTAGCAGAAATTGCTGATATTGTTCCATTCTTTAAAGGAATTACAAGAGAAAGGCTTGGAAAACTTGGTCTACAATGGCCTGTAAAAGAGGATGGTACCGATACAAAGATATTGCATGAAAAAGAGTTTAAATTAGGTAAAGGTAGAATTAAATATTTCGATTGGAAAGAAAGTAATGAAGTAGAAAAAAATAAAAAAGATTTTCCACTTATTTTGACCACAAGTAGAGTTTTACAGCATTACAATGCAGCTACAATGACAAGAAGAACAAACAATATTGATATTGTCGATGAAGATATACTTTTAATAAATCCTAAAGATGCAAAACATAGAGAGTTAAATGACGGTGATATAGCTAGACTTTATTCGGGAAGAGGTGAAGTTTCACTTAAAGTTGAAGTGACCGATAAAGTAAAAGAGGGAATAGTATTTACAACGTTCCATTTTCCAGAACATATGGTCAATATGGTAACAGGTCATGGTAAGGATGAAGAAACACAGTGCGCAGAGTATAAGGTTTCTTCTGTAGAAGTACAAAAAATATCAAATAAATTTAAGACTGAAGTTGTAGCAGAAAAAGATCAAGCTGAAGTTACACCGTTATAAAAATCCAGTTGAGATTATTTATATCTATAATAATAATTTTAATTTCAGTTTCTTCAACTAAAGCTGACACAATTTATAATATTATTAAAATACCTAATTTAGAAATTTACAAAATCGATAATTCAAATGGCTTAAAATATTTAAGATCTACAAAGCCATTTCAGGTAGGTGTTAGGAATGACAACGTCACATGTTTTAATTCAGATATAAAAAATATAGAAAAAAAATTCCATTTAATACAAAAAAATTTAAATATATATCAACCAAATTTTTTAAAAAAAATTAATCTAAAATATATTGTATTATGTGAAAATCTCACTGTTTCAGAAATTGATGCGGCCGGGGTTCCAAATTTTAAAATGAAAACTTTAATAATTGATATCAATTTTAATAAAAAATATTTTGAAAGAATAATCCATCATGAAGTATTCCACATAATAAATGATAGTTTTAAAGATTATTTTAATGAAAAAGAATGGAAAAGTTACAATCCAAAAAACTTTGAATATGCGGAATGTTCAACTTGTTCGGATCGTATAAATTTATCTACTATCAAAAAAACAAATGGTTTTTTAACAGAATACTCAATGTCAACTGCCTCAGAAGATATGGCAGAAGTATTTTCTTTTTTAGTTTATGATAAAAAGAAGGTTGATGAAAAATTAATTAATGATGCAATATTAAAAAATAAAACTTCTTTCATTAAAAATAATATTCTAAAAATCAGTAATAATTTTTCTTTTAGTAAATGATAAAAAAAATTAAACAAACAATTTCAGAAAAAATTTTATTAACTTTTCTTATTTTGCTTGGAATTGGATTTTTTGGATCTTACGGCTTAATTAAAAATAAATGTTTATTTGTAAAAAAATACGATCCTCAAAAACTTAAGTTTGAAAAACGAGAAAATATTGCAATACTTAATGTTCCCTGTGGAAACGTCATTATTGAATTAGACCCTAACGTCGCTCCTAATTCTGTTAAGAGATTTAAAATATTAATTAGATCCGGTGAATATAATAATGTAGCATTTCATAGAGTAATTAAAAATGTCTTAGTTCAAGCTGGTGATTTAGAGTTTGGGAAAAAAGATAATTTAAACTATTCATATATTGGAACTGGAAAATCTAGTTTGGGAACAATAGATTCTGAATTGGATAAACCTTTTGATTTTAAAAAAGGAAGTGTTGCTTTAGCTAGAACTAGCGAAAAAAATACTGAAGATAGTCAGTTTTTTATTTTACTCAAAGACGCTCCCCTATTTGAGGGTGAATACTCTCCGCTTGGAAAAGTGATTTATGGCTTAGATGCCCTTAAGAAAATTAAGTATAACGATAAAGTTGAATTTGTTCTAAGACCTGATTTTATTAATTCTTTTAAAATGCTTAAATAATTTAATTAAATAATGGTTTTCCAGTTGCAAGAGTATATTTAATTCTATCCTGAGTTTTTTTAGTTTGAATAAGTCTCATAAAAGATTCTAATTCCAGCTTATACAAATCATCTTCAGTTAAAGTCTTGTCTAAAGTTGTATTTCCACCACTTAAAACATTTGCTAGTTCTTTGCCAACCTCCATACCATGGTCGAATATAACTTTTTCATTATATAATTTTTCTAAAATTTTTATCATTTTTTCTTTAAGAGGTTTTCCCGACAGATTGAAAAAGCATTCTTTTGGTGGAGTAAATTTTCTATTTTCATCAATTAATTTTTTTGAAACCTCAAATAAACTATTTCTATTCATTATCTTTTTATCTTCCGGTTTTAAAAACTTTAAAGGTTCAGCTTCAACGGTTGATGTTGCTGTTTTTGCATAGCCAATTATGTTAAATACTTTCAAAGGAGCGTAATCAGGATCTTTTTTTGCTTCCTCTGTTTGCGACCATCTCCATAAAACTTCTTTACATCCTCCACCCGCAGGTACTAATCCTACACCTGTTTCAACTAATCCCATTACAATATTTGTGTGTGAAACTACAAAATTAGATTGAATTGCTACTTCTTCTCCTCCACCTAAAACTAAACCTGATGGAGCAGATATAACAGGATGATCTGAATATTTTAAATGCTTACATGTGTCTTGAAAATATTTAATAAATTTTTCGATAGATTTAAAATCCCCTTTGTCAGCAAAGTTCATTGTATAAGTTAAATTTACACCTGCAGAAAACTGCATGCTTTCATTTATAATTATTAATGGCTTATCTGTTGCATTTTTTAATGCATCCATTGAATCATAATCTAGAGCGCATGCTTTTGTTGTAAATTCAACAATGTTAAAATCTTTAAATCTATAAATGTCAGCAGATTTATTTTTATCAACTTTAATCGCTTTTGGTTTAATTTTTCCTAGTGTTTCAATATCTGTATACTTTTGCCTCTCCCCATAAAAATTTTCATCTTTATTTTTTGATAAATTTTCTAAAAAATTATTATTTTCAAAGCTATCAATCCGATTAAAAAAGTTTTTAACCCCAATTGATTTTAACATTTCAAAAGGTCCCATGGCCCAATTAAAACCAAGTCTCATCGCTTCATCAATGTCATTAAATTTATCTGTAATTGCTGGAACTAACGATGATGCATATTTAATTATTTTTGAAATAACGGACCATGCATAATCGCCATATTTGTCTTTTCTTTCAATTAACAATTTTAAATTAACAGTTTCAATACCAAGGTCAATTTTCTTTGTAGGTGAGTACTCACCAGTTTCAAGATTAATTGCTTCTAAAATCTTTTGATTGTTTTGTTTATTCATTCTATAAAAACCACCTTTTCCTTTTCTACCCGTGTAACCAGTTTGAATTAATTTTGAAATTAATGGAATTTCTTTAGCAACTTCTTGGAATGGATCTTTTTTTGAAAGTTCTTTTATGAAACTTTTTAATACATCGGCCATTAAATCAATACCAATCAAATCATATAGGCCAAATACTCCTGTTTTTGGAATGCCCATTGGACGGCCAAAAACTGCATCTGCTTCTTCTATTGATAATTTCATCCTGAATGCTTCGGTCATTGCAACCTGCATGGCAAAAACACCTACTCTATTTCCAAGAAAACCTGGGGTATCATTGCATACAATTGCTCCTTTGCCTAGCTCGTGCTCACAAAATTTTTTTAAAGAATTAATTTTATCAAGATCATTATTCTCGTTTTTAACAATTTCTAATAACCCCATATAACGAACAGGATTAAAGAAGTGTGTAATACAGAAATCTTTTTTTTCACCGTCTGTTAATTTTTCTGACAAAATTTTAATTGGAATTGATGAAGTATTTGAGGAGACTATTGCGCCAGGCTTTCTTGATTTAAAAATTTTTTCATAAATATTATGCTTAATATCTATTCTTTCAACAACAGCCTCTACAACCCAATCAGCATCCTTTACTACATCAAAGTCATCATTTATATTTCCCACTTCGATTTTGTCTATTCTCGTTTTGTCAATTAATAGTGGTGGTCTAGATTTATAAATTCTTTCTCTGGCTTTTTCACTTATGTCTGTAGTTAAATCTAATAAAGTCACCGGAACATTAGCATTACATAAGTGTGCTGCAATACCACTTCCCATTGTTCCTGATCCTATTATGACAACTTTTTTAATTTCCATAATATTAAAACTTAATTAAAAATTATCTGTTAATGCCTCTTATTCTTTCAGATCTTCTTCTTAGAAGTTCTGCAGTGACAAGTATTAGCGTTGAAAGAACTATTAAGCAAGTAGCTACTGCAAGTATAGTTGGGCTAAGTTGTTCTCTTAAACCTGTCCACATTTGAATTGGTATTGTTGTATTGTCAAGTCCTGCTAAGAATAATACAACCACAACTTCATCAAATGAAGTAACAAAAGCGAACAAACCTCCAGATATAACCCCTGGCAAAATTAAAGGTAAAGTTATTTTCATAAAAGTGTTAACTGGGTCGCTTCCAAGGCTAGATGCTGCTCTTGTAACACTGTGATCGAATCCTGAGAGTGTTGCTGTAACTGTAATTACAACAAATGGAGTACCTAGTATTATATGCGCAAGAACTATACCTGTGTGGGTTGCTGCTAATCCGACTTTTGCCATAAAAAAGAATATAGCAACACCTGAAATAATAAGTGGAACTATCATAGGTGATATTAAAGCTGCCATAATAATTCCTTTGTAAGGCATGTGTCTGCTACTTAAACCTAGTGCTGCTACAGTTCCTAATATAACTGATCCCAGAGTTGCAAATAAAGCAATAATAAAGCTATTCTTTGCTGCAAGTCCCCAAGGATTTTTGGTTCCATAAATCATATCCTTATACCATCTTAATGAAAATGCATCTGGATCAAGTCTCTTCATCCCTTCTGAAAAAACTAGGAACTCTTCTGCGTTAAAAGATAATGGGAAAATTACAAAAAGTGGCGCTATCAAAAAGAAAAATACACAACCACATATAAATAAATAAAAGTAGTGCCAAACTCTATAATGTGGTTCTGTATATTTTGGTAAAGCCATAATTTATCCTAATTTTATATTATCAACTCCAACAAGTTTGTTATAAACCCAATAAATAGCTAGTACTCCAGCCAGCAACATTAACCCCATTGCTGATGCAAAGCTCCAATCAAGTGTACTCTTCATATGAAAAGCTATTTGGTTACTAATAAGTGTTCCTGATGCTCCTCCTACTAAAGCAGGAGTAATGTAATAACCTATAGCAAGTATAAATACTAACAGGCAACCTGCTCCAATACCTGGTATAGTTAAAGGAAAGTAAACTTTCCAAAAGGCAACGAAAGGCGTGCCGCCCAGCGATTTTCCTGCTCTCATTAAGCTTGGTGAAATGGTTTTCATGACGCTATACAATGGTAAAACCATAAAAGGTAAAAGAATTTGCGTCATAGCTACATAAGTGCCTGTTTTATTGTACATCATCTCGGGCCTATTATCATCTGACACTAAGCCTATCATGACAAAAAAGTCATTTACTATTCCTTGTTGTTGCAACAAAATCATCCAGCTTGCTGTTCTTACAAGTAGAGATGTCCAAAAAGGAAGAAGAACACAGATCATTAATAAGTTACTATATTTCATTGGAAGTGTTGCTAGTAAATGTGCAATTGGGTAAGCCATTAAAAAACAAAAAATTGTTACAAAAAGAGCCACCTCTAAAGTTCTTAACCATAATATTTTATGAATTCTTCTATCTTCAGGAACCTGAACTATATTACCATCTTCATTTTCATACATGTCTATTCCTTTTAAATATTTTGCATATGTATACGAAGGAGCTCTTCTTTTAAGCGCTCTCCAATATTCAACGTTAGCCCATCTTTTATGGACTCCCATAATTTGCTCTTTGTAATTACCTTCTTCAAATTTTTTCATTTTTCTTTTTAATTTTTTAAGAATACTTTTGAAACCATTCTTTTCAAAATTAAGTTGAGTAGCTAATTTTCCAAATGTTTTTTCTTCAACTAGCTTTTTATAATCTAAATAAAACGCTTCAAAAACCTCTTCCTCAGGAAGATCTTTTCCATCCCATTGCTCCATTGCTTTGTATGTTTTAGGAAGCATATTAGTAACCATACGGTCATCAACACTTCTATAAAGCATGTCTCCAATTGGAAAAACATAGGTAATTATTAAAAATAGTAAAAGAGGACATACAAGCAAAAAAGCTTTGATTTTATTTTTTTTTTCAGCTTTTTTTAGACTTACCTCTAAAGGAATTCCGTCTGTAGTTAAAATTTTTTGTGTTTCGCTGCTCATAAATAAAAAGGGCGGTTATTAAATAACCGCCCTTAAATATAATATATAATTTTAGTCTTTAAAACTTAAAATTATAGACCAGCTTTCATAGCTTCCCATTTTTCACCAAGTTCTGTACCGTTATCAGCCCAGAAAATTGGGTCAACTAGGAAGTAGTTTTTAGTGTTTGCTGGCGCTGTTGGCATATGTGGTACCATGTTTGTTTTACCATCTTTATACCAAGGCTCTCCTGCTTTCATAACTTCTATAGATGATTTTCTCCAAGGAGCGTAAGCAATATACTTAGCACTTCCAGCTAACATCTCAGTGTTAGTCATCATAGCTAGAGCTTTTTTAGCGTTAGCTTCGTCTGGTCCACCTTTAACAAGTGCAAAATATTCATAGTCAAGACCTTGTGCGTCCCAAACTTGAACGATTGGAGCACCTTCACCAACAGTAGCGTTGAAGAATCTTCCGTTCCAACCAGTTGCCATAACAACTTCTCCACTCATTAATAATTCTGGTGGTTGAGCACCTGCAGACCAAAATACACATCCACCTTTAGGATCTGTGCAAAGTTTTTTGATCTTATCCATTGCTTTTTGAACACCTTTTTCAGTACCCAAAGCTTTATAGATATTTGCTCCACCTTTTCCTGGTTTTGTTCCGCTAGCAGCTAAAGCAATCTCTAAATTAGTTAGAGCGCTTTTATAGATAGCTCTTTTTCCAGGGAATTTTTTAGTATTAAAGAAATCTTTTATAGTTTTTGGAGTACCTTTAACATTGTCGCTATTATAAGCATAGTTCCAAGAATATAAAATGTTTCCTACCGCACATTTAGAAGGCATGCTAGTAAAGAAATCTTTACTTGCTGGAGTCCCATCTGGTGCTGCTGGAAAGTCTTTGTCAAAATCAAATTCTACAAAGATACCTTCGTCACATCCAGTAATAGTATCCATAGCAAAAACGTCCATTATATCCCAAACGACTGCGCCTGCTTCTTGTTGTGCTTTAACTTCTGATAATCCACCAGAATAATCAACCCAGTTAATTTCAATACCAAGTTTCTTAGCTGTAGGATCACCATATCCTAACTTTTGAGATTCCGTATAAGCTCCACCCCAAGATGCAACTGTAACTGCAAATGCTGATGAAGTAATAGAAAGTACAAAAGATAGAGTAAGTAATAATTTACTTAATTTGTTCATTTATCCTCCGATTAATCGTTTTTTAAAAACAGGATTACAGCAAGATATAATAAAGGAGTCAATAAGCCATTTATCTTAAAAAAAGCTTTATTTTACTTTAATAGATGGATGTTTTTTATTTATAGCTTATTTTGGGTCTAACGCTCTAGCATCAAAGCTGTTCCAGCTAACATTAATTTGGTTGCCAAGCTTTATATCCATATTGGCAGAACTATTTGGAACTTTTAAAATAAAATCTTTGTTACCAAGTAAATTTAGTCTAACTCTGGTATGATCTCCATGATAAATTATTTCTTCAATTTTTCCTTTAAAATTATTTTCCATTTTATCTTTAGTATTAATTAAAGCTCTTTCAGGTCTTAAGGATACAATTGTTTTTTCTCCATTTGACTTTACCGTTATTGGATTTGCTAAAATTTCTGAGCCATCATCTAATTTTACTTTACACTTATCTTTTGAAACATCTGTGACCTGTCCTGAGAATCTATTATTTTCACCTATAAATTCTGCTACAAAGGAATTAACTGGTTCTTCGTATAATTTGTCTGGTGAGGATAACTGTTGAACTTTTCCATCATTAAATACAGCTATTCTATTTGACATCGTTAAAGCTTCTCCTTGATCATGAGTAACGTACACAACTGTAACTCCAATGCTCTCATGAATATGTTTAATTTCATATTGCATGCTCTCTCTTAAATTTTTATCAAGAGCACCCAATGGTTCATCCATTAAAACAACCGCTGGATCAAATACTAAAGCTCTTGCTACAGCGACTCTTTGCTGTTGACCTCCAGATAGTTGTCCGGGCATTCTATTTTCAAATCCTGAAAGTGAAACCATTGATAGAGCCTTATCAACTTTTTTATCTATATCTTCTTTAGACATTTTTCTAACTCTTAGTGGAAAAGCCAAGTTTTCGTAAACTGTCATATGAGGAAATAATGCATAGTTTTGAAAAACCATTCCAATTCCTCTTTTGTGGGGTGGAATATTTGATATAGGATTTTTGTCTAAATATATTTCTCCATTGGTAGGAGTTTCGAATCCGGCTAACATCATTAAGCAAGTTGTTTTTCCTGAACCAGATGGTCCAAGCATTGTAATAAATTCACCTTCAGCAATATCTAAGTTTAAATCTTTAACGACTAGAACTTTCCCATCATAACTTTTGTCTACTTTATCGAATTTAACAAATTCTGAATTTTTTGACATAGGAAGAGTTTTAAAACATTTGTAGAGGTATATTTCAAGTTCTTATTTTATATGTAATTCTCTTGAAAAATTGCAGAATAGCTCACTACCATTCTCTGTTACACGCACTGACTCAGAAGCTTCTACGCCCCATTCTCCAAATTGCATCACTGCAATCATATGAAAACAAACGTTAGGTTGTAATACTGTCATGTCACCTTTATAAATATTTAATGTGTGCTCTCCCCAATCAGGCGGGTAACCAATTCCAATTGAATATCCAGTCCTAGATTCTTTTTTTATTTTATATTTATCTAAAACTCCCCAAAACTTTTGAGCTACATCATCTGCAGTGTTTCCTGGTTTTGTCGCGGAAATACCTGCGTCTAGTGCTTCATTAGTTGCATTCATAGCGTCTATTTTTTTTTGTTCTGGTTTTCCTAATTGAACTGTTCTTGCCATTGGACAGTGATACCTTTTGTTAACCCCTGATAATTCAATTATTGTTGCTTCTCCCTCAACAAATTTTTCATCAGTTGCAGTTAGATGTGAGGCTGATGTTCCTTTGCCGGTTGGCAATAATGTTGCAATACTTGCATATTCACCACCAATTTCCGGTGTTCCTCTAAAAAGAGCTCTTTGAATTTCAGCAACAGCATCACACTGTCTAACTCCAGGATTAATACTTTCAATAGCAACTTTCATTGCTTGTTGAGATATTAACGCTGCACCTTTCATAAGATTTATTTCTGCTTCAGATTTTGCTACTCTTGCCCAATTAACCAATCTATCAGAATCTTTAATTTTTGCATTTGGCAAACCTTGTTTTAATTTTTCATAACAATAAGCAGTAAAATAGTGACTATCCATTTCAACCCCAATATTTAACTTTTCCCATTTATTTTTTTTTATTAACTCAATTAAAGGATCGTATGGATGCATCGGCCATGTATGGATATACTTTTCTTCATAAATAATGATGCTCTCTCTTTTTAAGTAAGTTTTAATATATGCGCCTCCAGCATCTTGAGCTCTAACAAAGCATAATGGTTCTTCTGCATTAACATGAACTATTACACATTGAGTATAGTAAAATGACCAAGCATCATATCCTGTTAGATAATTCATATTATTGGTATCTTGAGAAATTAAAAGCTCAATACCTTTTTCTTGCATTGATTTTTGGACTTTCTTTAATCTATTTTTATACTCTTCTTTTGAAAATAACATGATTAACTTGGGTTAAATAGTTTACCAAATCCTTCGATGGATTGAGTTTTGCCTATACTTTGTAAAGTATCCCAAATTAAAACCTGATTACTAGAAAGCACAGTTTTTTTTAATTTATTTTCCAGTTTATCTATTATTGACAAGGCTGGTAACGCTGTACAAGAAACGAATAAAGCATCTGCATCTCCTAAATCCATATTACAAAGAGTTTCATATAAATAATCTGGATCTACTTTTCCAATATCTAAATCATTAGTAATATCAAAATATGAGTTTGAAGTGACAGTAAAATTTTCTTTTTTAAAATAATTTAAAACGTCATCATTTAAAACTTTTGAGTATGGTGTAAAAATTGATATTTTTTTAATATTCATTTTTTTTAATGCATTTAACGCTGCTGTACTTGGTGTTGTGACCTTGGCTTCTGGTTTTGCTTGATTAATTTTATTTTTAATATTTTCATATCCAGCAGCAACTGTTCCTGATGTACACCCATAAACAACGCAATCTAGTTTCTCATTAGGAAGAATATCCTCCGAAACTTCTGTCACGGTGTTTGACATTTTAATTAAATTTTCACTTGTTAAAGGAAAATAACAATGAATTCTATTCACAAATAGATCGATATCCATATTTTTAATAACATCATTAAAATCTTTCTCAATTCTAAAATCTGTAGCTAAAGTAATTAAACCTACTCTAGAATTAGAGCTTACTTTATATTTTGGTTCTATTTTTGTAGAATACATTTTTAAAAAAAAAATATATCATAAAGTATTTAATATTCACTATAATTAAAAGGTTGTTATGAAAATAGGATTTATAGGACTTGGAAATGTTGGAGGCAAATTAGCAAGCAGTTTATTGAGAAATAAGTTTGATTTAACTGTAAGAGATTTAGATAAAAACTTAACAGATAAATTTAAAAACAAAGGCTCGAAGATAGCAAATAGTGCTAAAGAATTAGCTGAACAAACAGATTTAATTATAACTTGTCTCCCATCGCCTGAAATATGCGCGGATGTAATGGAATCTAAAGATGGCGTAATTCATGGTTTATCAAAAGATAAGATATGGTTAGAAATGAGTACAACTGATGAGTCTGAGGTCAAGAGGTTAGGTAAGCTAGTTTCAAATAAGGAAGCTATTCCTTTAGATGGTCCAGTTAGTGGTGGATGTCACAGAGCGGCAACAGGAAACATCGCTATTTTTGTTGGTGGTGAAAGAACAAGTTTCGAAAAAATTTTACCAGTTTTAACTACTATGGGTAGGAAAATCCTTCATACTGGAGAGCTGGGAACAGCTTCTATTTTAAAAGTAATTACAAACTATCTAGCTTCTGTACATTTGGCTGCCCTTGGTGAAGCATGGACAGTAGCTAAAAAATCTAAATTAAATCTTAATAAAACTTTTAAAGGAATTGCTGTTTCTTCAGGAAACTCCTTTGTTCATGAAACTGAAAGTCAGGTAATCTTAAATGGATCTTATAATATTAATTTTACAATGGATTTAGTACAAAAAGATATGAACCTTTTTAATCAACTTTCAAAAAAACTTAATACACCTTTAGAAATATCACCGTTCGTATTAGATATATTTAAAGATGCACAAAAAAAATATGGTTCTAGAGCTTGGTCATCCATGGTAGTTAAAAGACTTGAAGATAAATTTGGCCTAAAATTTAGAGCTTCAGGATTTCCTGATGAATTAACTGATAATGAAAAAGAAGAAAAAGGATATGAAATTTAATTAATATGTTAATAATAAAATATGATTGATAAAAGAAATTTTTATATAAACGGTAAATGGGTTAAACCTACTAAGCCAAATGACTTAAAAGTAATTAATCCTTCTAACGAAGAAGCCTTTGCAATCATTTCCCAGGGCTCTAAAGAAGATACTGACGCTGCAGTAAAAGCAGCAAAAAATGCATTTGTTATCTGGAAAGAAACCTCAAAAGAAGAAAAAATAATTCTTTTGGAAAAACTACTCAATATTTATAAAAAAAGATTTAACGAGATGGCTGAAGCTATGTCAAATGAGATGGGGTCTCCTATTGATTTTGCAACATCAACACATACAGCATCAGGACAAGCTCATTTGGAAGACTTCATATTAAGATTAAAAGAATTCAAGTTTGAAGAAAATTTTAACTCTAAGTCTAATAATCATATAACTCTTGAACCAATAGGAGTATGTGGTTTAATTACTCCTTGGAATTGGCCAATTAATCAAATAGCTTTAAAAGTAATTCCTGCTTTTGCAACAGGTTGCACAATGATACTCAAGCCATCTGAAATAGCTCCTATCTCGGCAATGTTGTTCGCAGAAATGATAGATGAAGCAGGTTTTCCTGCAGGAGTTTTTAATTTAGTAAATGGAGATGGAGCTGGAGTTGGAACACAAATATCTGGTCATCCTGATATCGATATGGTTTCTTTTACTGGCTCAACAAGAGCTGGAAAATTAATTACAAAAAATGCTGCCGACACAATTAAAAGAGTTTGTTTAGAGTTAGGTGGTAAAGGTGGAAATATTGTTTTTGCTGACTCCTACCCTGATGCGGTAAGAGATGGTATTAGAAATGTAATGAGCAATTCTGGACAATCATGCGACGCTCCAACAAGAATGCTTGTAGAAAAATCTATATATAAAAGAGCTGTTGAAGAAGCAACGGATGAGGCTAATAAAATTAAAGTAAATGTTGCATCAAAAAAAGGAGATCATATAGGACCAGTAGTTTCAAAAGTTCAATACGATAAAATAATTAATTTGATTAAAGACGGTATAAATGAAGGAGCAACACTTGCTGCAGGCGGTCCAGAGCTACCAAGTGGTTTAGAGAAAGGTTATTTTATAAAACCAACTATATTCACAGATGTTACAAATACTATGCAGATAGCTAAAAAAGAAATTTTTGGGCCAGTTCTTTCAATAATTCCATTTGAAACAGAAGAAGAGGCAATATCAATTACAAATGAAACTGAATACGGTCTTGGCAATTATCTGCAAACAGAAGATAAAGAAAAAGCAAAAAGAGTTGCTAAAAAATTAAGATCTGGATGTGTATATATTAATGGCAATGGTGCAGACCCCGGCACTCCTTTTGGAGGATATAGACAATCTGGAAATGGACGTGAAGGTGGTAATTGGGGGTTGGAAGAATATCTTGAGGTAAAAACGATTACTGGTTGGAAGTAATAATATACAATGTCCCATTCAATAATTCACAGGGGATTAGCTAAAAAAAGATTTAAAGAAAACACTCTTCCAGCTTTTAGATATTGTTTTAAAAAAAAATTTGGTATTGAAACAGATTTACATGTCACAAAAGATGGTAAAATAATATGTTTTCATGATTTTAATTTAAAAAGAAAATTTAAGATAAATAAATTAATAAAAAATCTTAGTTTTAATGAAATCAATAAAATTGCGAAAAAATTTGGATATTATATTCCTGAATTAAAAGAATTAATAAATATTGCAAAAAATAAGCATTACTTAATGCTGGAAATTAAATCCTCTTTCTCAAAAGAACATTTATCTAAATTGATTGAACAAACTAAAAAGCTCAAATTTTTTAGCATTACCTCATTTAATGAGAATAATATTAAAAATTTTTATAAATTAAAAAAAAAAGTTATTCTAGGATTATGTTTTGCATCAACTAGTTCTGTTCAAAAAATAATAAAAAAGAGTAGATTAAAATATGTAAATATTCTTGTTATGGAAAAAAAATTTTTACAAAAAAAAAAATTAAATATTATCAAAAAACCAATTTACTATTATACTGCCAGAAGTAAAGAGATAAGAAATAAATATAAAAATAGAAATCTTATTTTTGAAAACTTATAGTTTATTTTTTAAAAAACTTAACCTTCCAATAATTTCGTCTCTATCCATATAATAACCTTGTAAATGTCTGTAGCCTGAACTTGGGTTAAATTCTGTTCTGCCATGTAAAACTCTTCTATTGTTAAATGAAAAAATATCTCCTGGCTGAAGTCTAAATTTTATTTGAAATTGATCGTCATGTAAAAGATTACCAAACCTATGATGAGCTTTATAAACTTTATCCATAATATCAGGGTGGCAATCTAATGCGTCCATAGTAGCTACGCTAAATCTAATGTCATTATAGTCTCCATCTTTTGTTAAAGAAATTGCTGTACCATAAAAACTTCTATGTGCGTCTTGTGTATAATCTTTATCTCTAAATTTAAGAGGTACATTAGTTAAGGTTTCAAAAATTTCTTTTTCATTTTTCCTTAAGTAATCAGCAACTTTAAATGCGTCTACAGCTGAAGAATTTCCCCCTTCTGCAGAGTTTATTAAGCAATGAAGAAATTGATATCCTGGAGGATTTTCAAACCATGGTAAATCCATATGATTTCTAAGAGCATGCGCCGTATATGCTGAATTATTTGGTTTTGGAACATTTATAACCTCAAAAGGTGTTTTGAAAAAAGTTTCCCTTGTATGACTTATTCTATTTAAAACTGGGAATGCAGACTCTTTTTCAACAGGTGTATTTTTTACAATTGCAATCCCTTTATAATGTAAAAGTTCTAACCATTTAATAAGACCTTCGTCTGAATTTAAGATTTCATCATGTTCGATGCTAATAAATTTTAAATTTTCTTGTAAAGAGCTATCCCATAATTGATAAGGAGAAACATACTTTTTATTATTATTTATAGTATAACAATTTTTTCTGAGCCATTCTTGTTCATATAAACTGGTATGGTTTCCTTCGCTCCAAGCTATTTCTAATTTTCCATCGTTGTTTACTTTGTATGTCTTTGGTTCAATATTTGTTGAAACCTCAAGTATATTAAACATTCTATGTCTAGAGTCTTTATCGTGTGCAGTCGGACAATTGTCTCTTAGCCATAAAAAATTAAAATTACTTTTTTCTCCATCGCTCCACTCAATATTTAATGCTGAACCATTTTTTGAAACTTTTGAAATTTCTACTGCCATACTAACAATTGTTATTTTATTTTATTTAATTTTCAATTCAATTTATAATTGAATTTTAGCAGTTTAAACAGTTTTTTTCAGCGTTTATTGATCTATATAAAACTTAATTTAGGTTGTGTTTTTCTACTTATCAAGTTTTAATGCTCTAAGTTTAAACTTAACACAAGGGGGAAATTCATGAGATTTCTAAAGAAAATATTTCTTTCAATTGCTTTTATAGCAGTAACATCATTGAGCACAACAAGTGCTAATGCTGCTTGCAAAGTACACTTGGGAGATTTTGACTGGGATAGTGCGAACGTTCACACTGCAATCGTTGGTTATATTCTTGAAAAAGGATATGGCTGTCAGGTTGAAGTTACAAAAGGTAGTACTAGTCCAATTATGGCTGCTCATTATGATCAACAGCTTGATATTATAACTGAAGTTTGGAGAGATAATATTGTTCAAATGCATGAAGAAGCTGTAGCAGCAGGCAAAATTGTTGAGCTGGGAGTTAACACTCCATCATCTACACAAGGATTTTATGTAGATAAACCAACAGCAGACAAATATGGTTTAGTAAGTGTTGAAGACATGATGAAACCAGAAATCGCAAAATTATTTGCTGATCCAGAGGCTCCAGGAAAAGGTAGAATGACAAGCTGTATTTCTGGATGGACTTGCTACACTATTAACTTAGTTAAGCACAAAGTTTACGGTCTAGATAAATACTATACTAACTTTGATCCAGGTTCTGGTGGTGCTTTAGATGCAGCTATTGCGGGTGCATTTAAAAAAGGGAAGCCAGTATTTTCTTACTACTGGACACCAACAGGTTTAATGGGAAAAGTTGATTTAGTTCAACTTAAAGAACCCGCTTATGAAAATAAATGCTGGACAGAAATGATGGCTGTTGTTGAGAAGATTAAAGCTGATGGCCCAGATGCATACACAAAAACTTGTGCAAGTGCATATGTAGATATGGCTTTGACAAAATCTGCATCAACTACTTTTGCTAATAATCCAGCAAATAAACCAGTTATTGACTTTGTAAAAGCATACACTTTGCCGACTGCTGAAGTGAACAAATCTCTTGCTTTTTACATGGATGAATCAGGTGGAGATATGGAAGCAACTGCTAAGAACTTTTTACAAGGGTCTAGCTCTTGGACAAAATGGGTTCCTGCAGACGTAGCAAAAAAAGTTAAAGCTTCGCTTTAATTTTAAAATAAATTTTAAAACTAAGAGCCCGCGAGGGCTCTTAGCTTTTTTAGGGAAGTATTAATGGAGAAGTATAAAAAATATTTCAATTTAGTTTATTTAATAGCCTTTATTGCTATGGTTGTTGTTGCGTACACGACCTCAAAATATAGACCTGAGAGTGTTTCAGTTTTATTTACAGATTTTTCATGGTTAGGAAACTGGCCTAAATGGCTAGACCTTCCATTAATGCCCTTCTTAAATGATGGATTTGATAAGCTTATAAGAGAATATGGAATGTTTTTTGAAGGAATTAATAATTTCCTACTTGGCCTTTATACAGATATGAAAAATTTTATGGTTGGATTACCTTGGCCAATATTAATGATATCGGTAATTGCTTTATGTTATTTTGTAAGTGGAAGAAATACTGGTACAACAATTATGGTTGCATTTTGTGTTTTCTTTCTTGGTTTTCTAAGTCCTAGATATTGGGATAAATGTATAATGACAACTTGTATAGTAGTTATAGGAATGTTGCTTTGTCTAATTATTGGTATTCCTGTAGGAATTTTAATGGCAAGGAACAAAAAAGTAAGAAATGCTATACTACCGATTTTAGATTTAATGCAAACTATTCCTAGTTTTTGTTATTTAATTCCAGGAATATTATTATTTGGTTTGGGTGCAGTCCCAGCAATATTTGCCATATTTGTTTATGCTGTTCCTCCTTTAATAAGATTAACAGACCTTGGAATTAGATTGGTTGATAAAGAAGTTGTTGAAGCAGCAGAAGCTTTTGGTGCAAGTAAAAAACAAAAATTATGGGGAGTACAATTGCCCTTAGCATTACCCAACATAATGCAAGGTGTCAACCAATGTACAATGATGTCATTAGCAATGGTAGTAATTGCATCAATGATAGGCACAAGAGGAATTGGTGATGAAGTATTGCTTGGTTTACAACAATTAAACGTTGGTATGGCTACAGAAGCAGGTATTGCAATTGTATTGCTAGCTATTATATTCGATCGAATTACACAATCTTATGGTGAAAAAATTCAAGCAAGAACACACAACAAAAAAAAATTAATTTTATAAAAAAAATATGAGCAAAATTGAAATAAAAAACGTTTATAAAATATTTGGTGATCAGCCTTCAAAAGTACTTCCAATGGTTAAAGATGGCGCAACAAAAGAGGAAGTATTAGAAAAAACAGGACACACTATTGGTTTAGATAATGTATCTTTGTCTATCGAAGAAGGAGAAACCTTTGTTTGTATGGGCTTATCTGGTTCAGGAAAATCTACGCTTATTCGTCATATTAATAGATTAATAGACCCAACATCAGGAGAAGTTTCTGTCGAGGGAACAAATGTTATGAATCTTGATCAAAAACAATTAATTGAGTTCAGAAGACATAAAATGAGTATGGTGTTTCAAAGATTTGGTTTGTTTCCACACAAAACAGTTTTAGAAAATGTTGGATATGGCCTTGAAGTTCAAGGTCAAAAACCAGAAGAAAGAAACAAAACTGCAATGGAAAAAATTGAAGCAGTTGGTTTAAATGGATTTGAACATCAATATCCAAATCAATTATCTGGAGGAATGCAGCAAAGAGTAGGCTTAGCAAGAGCTTTAGCTACAAATACAGATATAATGTTAATGGATGAAGCATTTTCTGCATTAGATCCTCTTATTAGAAGTGACATGCAAAAACAATTAATGGATTTACAAAGCGAACTAAAAAAAACAATAGTTTTTATAACACATGATTTAGATGAATCCTTGAGATTGGGTGATCATATAGGAATTTTAAATGGTGGAAAATTAGTTCAAGTAGGTACACCTGTTGATATTATAATGAACCCAGCCGATGATTATGTGACCGCTTTCGTAAAAGATGTTAATAGAGCGAAAGTTATCAAAGCAAAAATTATAATGAAACCAGCAAGTGAAGCCAACGGTGTTGATAAAACAAACCTTGTTAAAGTACAAGAAGATCAATTTATTGAAGAATTTTTACCTCAGGTTGTTTGCAATAATGCAAATTGTGAAGTGATTGACAAACAAGGAAATGTTAAAGGATATATTACAAACAAAGAATTACAAAAATCTTTAACTAAGTCATAGTTAATGGATAATCAGTCCCTTAAGAATAAAAAAATAATCATATCTGCTGGTGCATCTGGAATTGGTCTTGCCACAGCAAAAGTTTGTCTTTCAAGAGGAGCAACAGTTTACCTTTGTGACTTAAATGAAAAGTATATTACTAAATTAAAAAAACATCCTTTAAAAAATAAGAGATTATTTGCATATGTATGTGATGCATCTAATGAGTATGATGTTTCAAATTTTTTTTTTGAAATAAAAAAGAAAACAAAAAAAATAGATGCATTAATTAATAATGTTGGTGTTGCTGGGCCTACTGGCAATTTAGAAAAACTTGAGTCTGATGATTGGGAAAAAACTTTAAAAATAAATGTTATAAGCCATTTTTATTTTTCAAAATTGGCTATACCAATGCTTAAAAAAAATAAGGGTGGATCAATAATTAATCTTTCTTCTGGTGCAGGTATAATGGGTTTTCCTCTAAGATCCCCTTATGCTGCAAGTAAATGGGCGGTAATAGGTGTAACAAAAACTCTAGCGATGGAACTTGGTAAATTTAAAATACGAGTTAATGCAATTTGTCCTGGAACTATTAAAGGTGATAGAATGGTAAGAGTTATTAGAGATAAAGCAAATTTTTTGAATATTTCTAAAAAAAATATAGAAAAAGAATTTGTATCTATGGCATCAATGAATTGTTGGATTTATGAAGAGGATATAGCAAAAACATGTTCCTTTTTAATTTCAAATGATGGAGAAAGAATATCTGGTCAAACTATAGCGGTTGATGGTAACGCTATTAGATTAGATTAAATTTTATTTGTAATTTTTTAATTTAAGTTTTTCCCTAGTTTCTGCAGGAGTCATTATTGAAACACCGAGGTCATTAACAATTCTAATTGCTTTTTCAACTAGTTGAGCATTTGTTGCCAACTTTCCTCTCTCTAAATATAGATTATCTTCAAGGCCCACTCTTGGATTACCTCCCATAATTACAGTTTGAGCAACAAATGGCATTTCATTTTTTGAAATTGCAAAACCAGACCATATACCTTCCTTGGGCATTATATCTTTCATAGCCTGCATAGCTAAAGGTGTTGCAGGCGCCCCCCATGGAATACCTAAACACATTTGAAACATTGGTGGATCACTTAGCAATCCTTCTTTATATAATTGAGCCCCAAACCACATATTTCCTAAATCGAAAGCTTCTATTTCTGGCTTGACATTTATTTCTTGTAATCTTTTAGCAGCTTTTCTTAAATCATTTGGTGTATTAACTGTAATAACTGAACTATCACCAAAATTTAAAGTTCCACAATCCAATGTGCATATCTCGGGTAAAAACTGTTCTGCATTTGCAATTCTTTCCATTACATTTGCCATATCTGTCATTGGGCCAAAATCTAGAGGATTTTTTCCTTGTCCTATATCTAAATCTCCCCCCATTCCTGTTGTTAAATTTAAAACTACATCTGTGTCGCTTGATCTTACACGATCAACAACCTCTTTATATAATTCTAATCTTCTGCTTGGCTTTCCATCTTCCTCTCTAACATGAATGTGTGCAATCGCAGCACCTGCTTTGGCTGCTTCAATTGAAGCCTTTGCAATTTGCTCTGGAGTCTTAGGTAAATCAGGATGCTTGCTGGCTGTATCTCCAGAACCAGTTACTGCACAAGATATAAATACTTTATTGTTCATTTTAATTAATAGATTTATACTATCTTAAAAAATTATTTAAAATAAAAAAATGTCGGTACATCTAACAACTCAAAAAATTATAAGAGAATGGACAGACTATAATAATCACATGAATGTTGCGTATTATGTCTTGATTTTTGATGTTCATGGTGCTGAAGTTTTAATGAGTAAATTTAAAATGGGAGAACATTCTGCAAAGACAACTAAAAAGAGCACTATGGTGGTAGAGTCTCACATTACTTACAATCAAGAGGTAAGCGAGGGAGATGAAGTAGATGTTAATTTAACTTTTTTTGATCACGATAAAAAAAGGCTTTTATATAAAATGGAAATGATCCATAAAGAAAAAAAATATCTTGCATCTACTATAGAAATTTTAGCTTTATATGTTGATTTGAGTCAAAGAAAAGTTTTTGAATTCGAAGATGAAAAAATTAAAATAATGAATGATTATATTGAAAAAAATAAAAGTGATTTTAATAATAAAGACTTAAAATTTTCATCAAAATTAAAAAAATAATTATTAATCTACTTTTATATCATTCATTAAATGAACAATAACGACTCCTATTACTATAAATAAAAGTCCAATTATAGTAGGGATGTTTGGAACTTGATTGTATTTAATAGAAGCGATAATTGTTATACCAACAATACCTAGCCCAGCCCAACTGGCGTAAACTATTCCTACAGGAATAACTTTCATTGTATGAGATATAAGGTAGAGACAAACACACAGAGAAATCACGACAATCAACGAAGGGTAAAGTCTGGTAAAGCCATTGGTATCTTTTAAAAAGCTTGTGCTAATTAATTCAAACAAAATTGCCAAAACTAAAAGTATATATGCCCACGTAAGATTCATATTCAACCTTATATATAGTGACAAAATTAATTTCTAGATATAAATTATATTAATGGAAATAAAACTACTTTCAGGTGCTTTGGGTGCAGAAATTAAAGGTATAAATCTTAAAGATACATCAGAAGAGAATTTTAAAAAAATTAACGATTTACTATTAGAACATAAGGTAATTTTCTTTAGAGACCAATTAATTAATGCAGAGGAACATATAGCCCTTGCAGAAAAATTTGGTCCTTTAGAGACTCATGCGTATGTAAAAGGTTTAGAAAAATATCCTGAAATTGTTAGAATAATTAAAGCTGAAGATGAACAAAACCAGTGGGGAGAAAATTGGCACAGCGATGTTAGTTATAACGCTAAACCTACTAAGGCTGTAATATTAAAATCAATTAAAATTCCTCCAGTAGGAGGAGATACCTGTTTTTCTAATATGGAACTTGCTTGGGAAACTTTAGACAAAAATATAAAAGATAAAATAAAAGACAAAACTGCTATTCATAGTTCATTAGGAGCAGAATTCTTTTTAGATAATTATAAAAAAATGGAAGGTAATAAAAAAAAAAATTATGATGAATACTCTAATGAACATCCCGTGGTTAGAACTCATCCAGAGACCGGGAAAAAAATATTATATGTAAATTGGACTTATACAAAAAACATTATTGGTTTAGATAAAAAAGAAAGTGATGAGATTTTAAAAAAAATATTTGAACATCAGGCCAGATTAGAATTAACTTGTCGTTTCACTTGGACAGAAAATACTGTTTGTATCTGGGATAATAGGAGCGTTATTCACTTTGCTATTGCTGATTTTTATCCAGGAAGAGGTCTTGGACATGAAAGGGTTATGGATCGAATTGCGATCGAAGGTGATCGTCCAAATTAAAATTGATGAAAATAATCTATAAAATTATTTCTAATTTTATAAATAATAAATCTTTATATATCGGAGAAAAAGTAACTATGTCTGAACACATGATCCAGGCTGCAATGATAGCTGAGAAAAAAAAATCATCAAAAAGTTTGATATGCGCATGCTTACTTCATGATTATGGACATTTTATTTTGGAAGACCCTAGTGATTTGGTTAAAAAGAAATTAGACGGAAAGCACGAGGAAATAGGATATGAATATTTAAAGAAATTCTTTAAAGAAGATGTTGTTGAGCCTATTAAATATCATGTTGAAGCAAAAAGATATTTAGCTAGAAGTAAAAAATATTATAATCAACTATCTAAGGCCTCTAAAATTAGTTTAGAATTACAAGGTGGAATACTAAATAAAAAAGAAAGCAAGGATTTTGAAAAAAATAAATTTTTTATAGATGCAGTTAAACTAAGAAAATTTGATGAATTAGCAAAAAAAACTAATATTAAAATGAAATCAATCAATCAATATGAAAAACTACTTCATTCTCAACTTCTATGAAATTTGATTACATAATAATCGGAGCAGGTACTGCTGGATGCGTGCTTGCAAATAGATTGACAGCAAATGGAAAATATAATGTGGCCTTAATAGAAGCTGGTAGACCAAGCGATATATGGAAAGTTAATATGCCACTAGCAATTTTATATACAATGCATGATCCTAAATATAATTACAAATATTACTCTGAACCAGAACCACATTTGAAAAACAGAAAACTTTTTTGCCCTAGAGGAAAAATGATTGGTGGGTGTTCTGCGCATAATGGAATGGTTTATGTTAGAGGTAATCCAAATGATTATCAAAGATGGGCCTCTTTTGGATTAAAAGATTGGTCGTACGAAAAAGTATTGCCGTATTTTAAAAAGATTGAAACTTGGTCTGAAGGTCAAAATGAATATCGAGGTGGAACAGGAATACTGCCAGTCAATCAATCAAAAAATAAAAACCCTTTGTTTGATGCTTTTGTTAAATCTGCTGGAGAAGCGGGCTACAAAATTAATCAAGATATGAATGGCAAGGATCAAGAAGGATTTGGAATGTATGATGTAACAATTCATAAAGGTGAAAGAGCAAGTATTTCTAAATATTATTTAAATCCAGCTAAAAAACGGAAAAATTTGAAAGTGTTTAGCGAGTCCTTTGTAGAAAAAATAATTTTTGATGGAAAAAAAGCAATTGGTATTGATGTCAAAATTAAAAATAAAAAAGAGAAAATGTTCGCAAATAAGGAAGTAATATTAAGCGCTGGTTCAATAAATTCTCCACAATTACTTATGGTTTCTGGAGTTGGCCCTTCCTCACATTTAAAAGATAAAGGTATTGAGGTAATTCATAATCTTGATGGTGTTGGAAAAAATTTACAAGATCATTTAGAAACATACATTCAGCAAGAATGTAGAACCAGTGATACTCTATATTCTTATATTAATAAATTGAATATGTTGAGAGTTGGGATTCAATGGTTTTTAACTAAAGGCGGTCCTTGTTCCAGTTCATTTTTAGAAGCTGGTGGATTTTGTAAATCATCTCCAGAAAGAGAATATCCAAATATTCAATTTCATTTTTTTCCGGCATTTGTAATTGATCATGGCTTAGTTGAGCCTGATAGGCACGGTTATCAACTACACGCAAGTCCAAATCATCCAAAGAGTAGAGGGCATGTTACATTAAATAGTTCTAACCCTTACGACTATCCAAAAATACAATTTAATTATCTAGAACACGAGGACGATCTAAAACAAACAATAGAAAGCATACACGTTGCACGAAACATACTTGGTCAAAATTCTTTAAAACCCTTTGCTGGTAAAGAAATTGGTCCAGGTGACAATGTTCAAACAAATGAGTTATTTGAAGAATATATAAGATCTAAAGCTGAAACTGCATATCATCCTTCCTGTACATTAAAAATGGGAGTTGATAAAATGGCTGTTGTAGATCAAGAATTAAAAATTCATGGTCTTAAGAATATTAGAGTTGTAGATGCATCTGTTATGCCCGAAATAACAAGTGGAAACTTAAACGCACCTACCTTGATGATTGCTGAAAAAGCATCTGACCTGATATTAAATTAATAGTTTATTTATTTTATATATTCAAAGTTTTGTGTCGTTTCATTTACTCTTACAAGTTTTGCTTTATTTCTTAAATGAAATTTAGTTGCCATATCAGTTAGAGGAGACAGTGTCACCAGCCTATTAAGATGATTAGATTTTTTAATCATTTTAAATACTTCTTTTACAATTAGTTTACCTCCTCCTTTTTTTTTAGACCAAACTGTATAAGCAATAGCTATTTTTCCAACCTTTTGGCCTCTAAGAGTACTTTGTAAAAAAGCATCTTTGCTTAATTTATCTAATTCATCGACTGATCTGGGAATTTCGTTTGTAAATGCAAAACACATTATTGCATGAATTTCATTTTTATATTGAACGCCATAAATTTTTCTTCCATAGCTTGTTCTAAATTCATTATCTAGCTCGGGTCTTACAGGATCTTCATTTGTGTTGCATTCTTTCAAGCTTACTAGGTCTGCACCTTTAACCCATTCAAAAAAATTATTAAATTTATCTTTTATAATCTGCCTATTTTTTTGAATTCCAGATTTTATTCTTGTTTTAATTTTTTCTTTGTTATTCTCTATCATATTTAGTGATTTTTAATAATATTACTGTTTTTTAATAATGCTATTTAAGGAAATCAGTTATGCATTAATTTGATACTCATTCTCTAATTTGCATCCAAAACTGCGTGTAAAAATTGCTTTGTTCTTTCATTTTGTGGGTCACCGAATAATTTTTCAGGTGGACCTTGTTCAAAAATTTTTCCTTCATTAAAAAAACATACACGATCTGATATTTCTCGAGCAAATCCCATTTGATGTGTTACCATTATCATTGTTAAACTATGTTCTTTGTTTAAAGATCTAATTACATTTAAGACTTCACCTACTACCTCAGGGTCTAACGCTGAAGTAATCTCATCCAGAAGCATTACTTTTGGTCTCATTGCCAAAGCTCTTGCTATAGCTACCCTTTGCTGTTGTCCTCCTGATAATCTTGTTGGATGTTGATCTTTCTTATCTGTTAAACCAACTAATTCTAATAATTCAAGCGCTCTTTGTTCCGCCTCTTCTTTTTTCATTCCAAGAACTTCTATGGGTGCTTCGATACAATTTTGAAGAGCTGTCATGTGAGGAAATAAATTAAATTGTTGAAATACCATTCCAATTTTTGAACGTCTTTCTCTTAAGTATTTTTCACTTGCTTCAACTAACTTTCCGTCTGAATTCATATGAGTTAATGACTCACCATCTAAATGGATCACACCTCCATTAATTTTTTCTAAGGTCATTAAAACTCTTAATACAGTAGTTTTTCCTGAGCCTGATGGTCCAATGATTGATACCATTTCATTTTTTTTAATCTCTAAATTCAACTTGTCTAAAACTACTAGATCACCATATTGCTTTGTTACTTCTTCGAATTTTACAATAATTTCATCAGTTTTTTTATTTTGCATAATTTAAATTCTTTATTGTTTTATTTTTCCTTGAGCAACATTAACTCTTCTTTCCAACTTTCTAACCCACATAGCTGCTGGAACAGAAAGAATTAAGAATATTATACCAACCATTGTGTAAGGTTCCAAATATCTATAATTATAACCCCCAACTGCTGTTGCTGCATGGAATAATTCAGCAACCCCTATTGTCGACAAAAGCGGCGTATCTTTAAAAATACCTACTAAATAGTTTCCCATTCCTGGAATAGCAATTGGAAAAGCTTGTGGTAGGACAATTCTTCTGTAAGTATAAACTGTGGAAAAATTTAGCGCTCTACATGCTTCCCATTGAGTTTTTGAAACACCTTCTAAAGCTCCTCTGTAAACTTCTGAAAGATAAGTTCCAAAATGTAAACCAATTGTTATCATTCCACAAACCCAAGCTGATAATTTTATGCCAAACTGAGGTAAAACGAAATATACAAAAAATAATTGTATCAATAATGGTGTCGAACGAATAAATTCAACAATTTCTCTATTTATTCCATTTATAATTTTTGACGGCGTTCTTTGACCTAATAAAAAAAAAAGTCCAACAACAAGTGCTATTGCATACCCTACTCCTGCTGCAATTATAGTATTTAGGGTTGCCCATAACATTTGAGGTAATATTTCATAAGCAAAATCCCATCTAAAACCCATTTCCATAATATTAAGCGTTTCCTCTCCCAACCTTTTTTGCAGCTAAAACTTCTAACCATCTTAAAAATGGAACAAGCGCTAACCTAGCCATAATATAATAAATTAATAAAGCTGTTCCAAAACATTGTGCAGAAAGCCAAGTAATAGAATTAATTTGTTTTGCCTCAAAAGTTAAATCAACAACTGTCACAAGAGCTACTAAAGCTGTTGCTTTTAAAAGTTCTACTGTCAAATTTGCTGCTGGCGGCAAAATTATAGGAAATATTTGTGGAATAATTATTCTTTTAATTCTTTTTGCAGGACTAAAATTAAGAGCATGGGCAGCTTCCCATTGACCCTTAGGTACAGCTAGTATTCCACCTCTTACTATCTCTGCGCCATATGCACCAAAGTTCAAACCTAAGGCAACTACTCCTGCAACAAATGCTTCTAATGAAATTCCAAAAAATGGTAACACGTAATATACCCAGAAAAGTTGAACTAGTAATGAAGTTCCTCTAAAAAATTCTATATATACAGTAGCGATTCCTTGAATAATTATATTTTTAGATAAACGCATCAAGCCGAAAATCATTGAAATAATCACATACAAAATCATAGAACATATCAAAACTTTTATAGTAGTGACTGTTCCTAGAAGTAATGTCGTTCCGTGTTCAGCTAAAAATGCAAAATAGCTCACTGTATAGCCCTAAATTAAGTTAAAAAAAATCAGGCGACCTTGTTGTTTTGTCGCCTGATTAATAATTATATTTTTAATACTACTTAGTTGAGCAAGCCCACTCTGTAGTCATATCTGCAGGTGGAAGTTGAGCTTTGTCGTACCCATACTCACCAGCTCTTTCTAACATTTTTGCGGGATTAGCTAAAACTTTAGCTAAAGCAGCATTGAATGCTTCTCTAAATTCATTATCACTTTTTCTAAAACCAATTCCAACTACATTTACAGTTTCTTTTGGCATAAGTTTAGGATCAGTTACTTCAAATGCACCACCAGTTTTTTCTTCATGCTCTTTTGCACCAAAAAATGTTTGGACTGCTGCATCGGCTCTTCCTGCTTTCATAGCAGCAAGTATTCCTACTTCACCTTCTACTAATAACATTTGACTATCAGGTACACCAAATTTTTTAGCAGCTTCTACAGTATTGAAGCCAGTACCAGTTACGAGTGTAGCTCCTGTTCTGATAACGTCAGCATAGTTGTTAATTCCTTTAGGATTCCCTTTTGGAACTAGCATTGCATCACCAAAAACTCCTATCGGATCTGAAAAATTAATATTTTCGCATCTGCTTTTCAAGATATACATTCCGCCCGTTATCATGTCTGAACGATCTGCGTTTATTCCTGGAATTAGTCCAGACCACTCAAAAACTTTAGTTTCATGCTCTGTAATTCCCATTTCTTCTAAAACAGTTAAAGCAATCATGTTAACAAAACCTAATGCTTCTCCATTGTCTCCTGCGTAAGCCCACGGCACTGCTGTACCAAAGCCTAATCTTAATTTATGTCCATCTGCCAATCTTTGAGTTAGCGTCGCTGCACTAACAGAAGAAACGCCAAAAAGAATAACTAGAAGAACTGTAATTGATTTAATATACTTTCTCATAATCTCCCCTATTAATTTAATTTAAAAAATAATTTAACTAAAAAAAAAGGTATTTGTATAGTAAGAAATTATTCAATCTAAGGTTGACTCTATTTAATAAAATTATCTTTTTCATTATAATTCTAACTTATCACCTAAACTTATTTTACCATCACTCTCTGCTCTTAAATAAATACCCATATCAAAATGATTATAACTTTTTTTTAATGATTGAAGTAAATTTAAAGAATTGTCATCAGTTTTTGGTTTAAGATTTATGGCAACACACCTAGGAATATTTTTTTCAACTTTAAAAGAAATATTATTTATTTTTATAATTTTATTAATCCATTTGCGTTCTTCCCATGCGTCAATACCCTCAACATAAAAATTACCTCTGAATCTTTGGGGTTCTATTTTTTGAGCAATTTTTTCTTCAAAATCTTTAATACTACTTAGATTTATTAATGACATAGAGTTAAAAATGTTATTTGAATGTGAGGTATCATAAAAAGGGAAATCTTCATTATACAAAAGTGAAATAGGCTTTATTAGAGTGTTTTCTAATTCAGTTAATTTTTTAATAAGCAAAGATCTTTCCTCGGTATTATCTGGTGAAATAGAAATTATTTCTTTGTCTTGTAAAATTAAAGTAAGTTTATTTTTGATATATGAAAAGTTGTATTTATTTAAAGCAGGTGAATTTTTTAGAGTTAGGAAATTATTTAATTTTCTTTCGTTTGGATTCTTTTCGATCGATTTTGCATCTTCAATATTAATACCTCTAGAGAAAGCAAAAATTCTATCATTTGGCATACCAAGATCTTTTTTAATATTACAAGACTCAATACTTTCAAATGATAAGGATTTTACTGGACAATAATTTATAGATTTAATTGTGCAATTCATTATTTATCTAATTTTTTAAAAACTCTCTTTAGACTTGTTTTTATTTTTTTTTCTTCCATTTTTTAGACACTAAACTAAAAATATTATTATTGAAAATATATATTAATTAAATTATTTATTTTAATTGTATGAAAAAAACTATTGTAAGTAGTTGGAATGAGTGGGACCCCTTAAAACATGTAATTGTTGGTAGAGCAGATAATTGTTGTATACCCGCTCCAGAGCCTGCAGTGGACGTTAAGATTCCTCCTGACTCTGTCATGAAAGGAAAGCATGGTAGAAGAACTCAAGACTCTATAGATAAAGCAAATGAACTCTTAGATAAATTTGTAAAAATATTGGAGAGTCGAGGAGTTAGAGTAGATAGGCCAACTCCCTTAAAATTTGATGAAAAAATTTCAACACCTGATTGGAAAGCTGAACATATGTTTGGATGCATGCCATCGAGAGATGTAATTATTACCGTTGGAAAAGAAATGCTAGAAGCAACGATGAGCTTTAGATGTAGATGGTTTGAATATCTAGCTTACAGACCTTTATTGCAAAAATATTTTATTGAAGATCCCGGTATGAAACATGAATCTGCACCAAAACCTAGATTGACAGATAAAGATTATCATAAAAATTATTTGTCAGATGAGGTAAGTATAGAGCAAAGATTAGAATGGGCTGAAAAAAAATATTTTGTTACAACTGAAGAGGAGCCTCTTTTCGATGCTGCAGATATTTTAAGGTTTGGCAAAGACTTAATTGTTCAACATGGTTTTACTACAAATTTAAAAGGTATAGATTGGTTAAAAAGACATTTTCCTGATCACCGTGTTCACACTGTAAATTTCCCAGGCGATCCTTACCCTATTCATATAGATGCAACTTTTACTCCCATTAGACCTGGTCTAATATTGAATAACCCTGTAAGAAAACTTCCTAAAGAGCAAAGAAAACTTTTTGAGGATAACGGTTGGGAAATTATTGAAGCAGCACAACCAGCACATAATTCTCCACCTCCTCTTACTTACTATTCAATATGGTTATCAATGAATATTTTAGTTTTAGATCCAAAAACAGTATGTGTAGAAAAAAGCGAAGTGTATCAAGCTGAGCAACTTGATAAACTAGGCATGGAAGTTTTGCCTGTAGATTTTAGGGAAGCTTATGGGTTTGGAGGAAGTTTACATTGCAGTACAACAGATGTTCATAGGGAAGGAAAATTACAAGATTATTTTCCTAAGCAATAGATAATAGTATGTGATATAGAAGCAAATGGCTTCAAAAAATAATAATACCAGAGGAATAATTCTCATATTGTTAGCAATGATGGTTTTTTCTGTGCAAGACGGGATTATGAAGCACATTTTTAATTTTGTTTCTTTATACGAAATTTATTTAATAAGAACTGTTGTAAGCTTTGCTCTTATACTAATATTTTTGAAGATTACAAAAAAACAAATAGTGTTTAAAAGCCAATATCCGATTTTAACACTATGTCGTGTAATACTTTTCTTTTTTGGTTTTAGTACTTTTTATGTTTCTTTAACAGTATTACCCCTAGGAACAGCTACCGCATTATTTTTCGTTACCCCATTTTTAATTACAATATTTGCACATTTTCTTTTGAAAGAAAAAGTAGGACCAAGAAGGTGGGCAGCAGTTGCTGTAGGATTTATTGGTGTGTACATTACGCTTAATCCTGATTTTAGTAATTTCAATTATTTAAGTTTGTTACCAATTTTATGTGCACTTTGTTATTCATTATCAATGATAATAATTAAAATGACATCAGACAAAGATAGTGTTTACACTCAAACATTTACTTTTTACATTGGGGCAATTTTTTTTAGCATAATTTTTTATTTTATTATTGGCGATGGACAATATAATACTATAGATCACCCAGCTTCACAGTTCATACTAAGAAAATGGTTTGTCGATTTGGAAGAGTCTATTTGGTTAATGATCGCGACCGGAATTACTGCCACGCTTGCTTTTTTATGTTTGTTTACAGCTTATAGTATTGCTTCTCCTTCGGTTGTCTCACCTTTTGAATATTCTATACTATTATGGTCACCTCTAATAGGTTGGATTTATTTTCAAGAAATACCTACTTTAAATACAATTATTGGAATATTAATAATTGTATCTAGTGGCGTTTATATTTTTATGCGAGAAAAAGCTCAAGACCAGCTTATAGCTACAGAAAAACCTTTAAGATAAATGACAAAGAATTTAATTCCTACTATTAATATTTCATCAATAGTAAAAAATAATTTTGAAAATAAAAAGTCAATTAATATTATTAATAACATTAAAAAAGCTTGTATTGATATTGGTTTTTTTCAAGTTACTGGACATGGGATAAGTCAAAAAAAAATTAAAGATATTTGTAATATTGGTAATAAATTTTTTAATTCATCTAAAAAGAATAAAATAAAACTTGCCCCGAAAAAATGGAATTTTAAAAATAAAAATATTTATAGAGGATATTTTCCTAATGATGTAAATGGAAAAGAAGGTTTAGATATTGGAGATTTAAAGGTAACAAAAAAATATGCTAATTTAACCAAAAATCAATATATAGAATATTTAAATCTTAAAAAATCTATAGACAAAAAATCAATTAAAATTTTATCAAATTATTTTGATGATTTGTTTTTTTTAGGAGAAATTTTGTTCAAATGCATAATTAAATTATATAAAAATGATACCAACAACTCAAAGAAGGCTTTTTCTAGATTTAAAACTTTAAGCACTTTAAGATTTAATTTTTATCCAAACCAAAGTAAACCAGTAGAAATTTCTAAGCAGGACGGTGTTGCTTTAGGGTGTGAAACTCATGTTGACAGTGGAATATTTACAATTCTTTATCAAGATAAAAAAGGTGGCTTACAAGTTCAAAACAGAAAGAATAAAAAATGGTATGATATTCCTTTTAATAAAAATGCCTTAGTTGTAAATACAGGAAGGGCTCTTCAATTTTTAAGTAAAGGTAAGTTTAAAGCAACAAACCATAGAGTGCTATGGAACAAAAAAAAAAGGATGTCTATACCTTTCTTCTTTGAACCGTCATATGATTTTAAAATGAGTAAATCGTTTTTAAACAGAGGCACAACAACAGATAATGCTCTAATCTATGAAAAATTCCTTAACCAATCTTTAAAAAAATTTATTGAATATCAAAGATAACAATAATAATATTAACTTATAAAGCGATACATAACTCGTCGTTGTTTAAAATACGAAAGTGGGATCGGTCGTCTTTAAATTAATTTTTAAAGGAGGCTTTTATGAAAATTGGTTATTTTTGTAACACTACCAACTGGACACATAAACCTTACGATATACTTTTAGATGAAGCTAGAGAAATTACAGAATACTGTGATCAGAATAAATGGAATTCAATATGGTATACCGAACATCATTTTAACCACGAAGGAATGGAATCTCTAACAAACCCACTCATGATGGGTGTTGATGCTGCGGCTAGAACAAAAAATATTAGAATCGGCCAAGCTTGCAATGTAATTACTTTTCACAATCCTATAAGAATGGCTGAAGATATTGCTCTCTTGGATCAATTATCAAAAGGAAGAGTTGAAATCGGAATAGGAAGAGGAATTTACGGAAGAGAAGCAATTAATTTAAATAAAGAAGCAGATATGAAAGACCAAGCAAAAAACTTCAGGTTGTTTGAAGAAACTTTAACAATCTTAAAAAAAGCTTGGAAAGAAAAATTTTTTAATCATAAAGGTGAGTTTTATACTTACCCTGCACCAGATTATGTTTGGCAGCACGACATGAGTCCACCAAATAAAGATTTGGTTAATCTTGAAACAAATGTTATGGAAAATATTAGCGTTGTTCCAAAACCTTATCAAGAGCCTCACCCGCCAATTCATCAGGTAGTAGATGGAATTAGATCTATTGAGTGGGCCGCACAAAAAGGTTTGAATATTATAATGTGGATACCAACAGTTAAGGCTTTAAAAATAAAATTTGAAGCATTTAAAAACGCAAAGTCTGAAGCGGAAAAAAGAAATGTTCCGATGGGAGAAGGTATTTCATTGGTAAGAGATATGTTTGTTGCAGATACAATGGAAGAGGCAAAAGAGAAGGCAGGTGAGCATATGGTAAACTACATGAGATGGGTATGTCACTGGAGAGGTTTGGGTAACCATATGGATCCAGGTGAAGAATTACCAGTAACAAAAGGTAAGTTAGATTTACTAAGTTACGATTTTTTACATAAAAGAAATATGCTTTTTGGAACTCCTAAATATGTAATAGACAAAATACACGAACTTAAAGCAGAGTTAAATTTACAAAACTTACAAGTTTGGTCGAATTTTCCAGGTGTCAAACACGAAGACTGCATGAAAAGTATTAAAATGTTCACAGAAAAAGTAATGCCACATTTTAAAGATGATCTAAGTGCTGAAGTAAAAAAAGTTTCGTGAACAAATCAAAGAGCCTAACCGGCGGCCAAGCTGCAATTAAGTCTTTAAAAAAAGAAAAAGTTAAACATGTTTTTGGTTTAATTGGTTCCGCTACAATGGAAATGTTTGATGCTCTTTATCATGAAAAAAGTATAAAATTTATTGGTGTTCGTGATGAAAGAACTGGAACACATATGGCGGATGGATACGCAAGAGCTTCTAACCAACCAGGTATAATCCTTGCTGGACAAAATGGTCCTGGTGCTACAAATTTAGTTACAGGCCTTGCGCAAGCGAAAGCGGCCTTTTCTCCTGTTGTTTCTATTGCTGGTTCATATTCTACAAAAGATAAAATGGAAGATGCTTTTCAAGGTCTTGACCAACAATCTTTATTTAAACCAGTAACAAAAAAAACTTGGACAGTAAAAAATACTAAAAAAATTCCAAAAACTTTTAGTGATGCTTTTAAGTTAGTAATGTCACCCAGGAGAGGACCTGTATGTATTAATTTACCAAGAAATATTTTGGCAAATAGAGAAAATTTTAAAATCAATGAAAAAAATCAATCTTTTGATAATCAAAACTCAACTAAAGCAAAATCTAACTATATAAAAAAAGCTGTAAAGATTATCAGTAATTCAAACAAGACTGTTATTATTGCTGGTGGTGGAATTAAATATACATCAAAATATAAAAATATAATTAAATTGGCAGAATTATTGAACGTCCCAATAGTAACTGCGGCTGGTCATGGGGATGCTATACCATTCAATTATAAACTAAATGCTGGACAAATGGGTCCAAGAGGTAATCCAGTTGCATCCAAATTAGTTAAAGAAGCAAGTGTTATAATTGCTCTTGGAACAAGACTAGGATTTAATTCAACTTTTTATTCTTTCGAAAATATAAATAAAAATGCAAAGATCATACAAGTTGAATTGGAAAAAAGAATGATTGGAAGATATTTTCCTGTAGCAGTAGGAATTTATGGAGACGCCACCACAATAGCTGACCAATTATATAAAGAAATCAAGAAGCAAAATATTACTCTTGATATAAAAAAATGGACCAATAACTATTTAAATGAAAGAAAAAATTTTTTACTTAGTAGAGAAAAATTTAAACAGAAAAATTTCCCTATTCAGCCAAATAGCTTGTTTAAACAACTAAGACAAGTACTCCCTAAAAACTCTGCAATAACTTTAGATGCAGGTACACTTTGTTTACAGGCTACTGATGCTCTTGAATATTATGATCCTCCATCTTTATTTACTCCTTTAGACTTTGGTTTGGTTGGTTTTTCTTTTGCATGTGGTTTGGGTGTAAAGATTGCAAAACCTAATAAAAAAGTAATTAGCCTTATGGGAGATGGGGGTTTTGGAATGACAATTTCAGAATTAAGCACAGCTGTTGATTATAAGATTAACACAATAACCATAGTAATGAATAATAAAAGTTGGGGTGCTGAAAAGGCTTATCAAAAAGATTTTTATGGAAAAAGATACTTAGGAGCTGATATTAGTAGTCCACCTTTTGATGAAGTTGCAGAGCTATATGGCGCTAAAGGTTTTAAGGTTAAAAAAGTTTCAGAAATAAATCAAGCAGTTAGAGAAGCTTTAAAAATAAACAAACCTGTAGTCATTGATGTTGATGTAGACCCAAAAGCACTATACAGTTTTAGAAGAGATAGTTTTAAACATAGATCAAAAAAATGAAATTAGAATTAAGAAAATTTACAAAATTTGTTGATAAGACATTTATTGAAGGTGGAAAAGAAGCAAAAGAACCTGTCTTGCTTGTTTCTGTTGCAGCAGTTTTTAAAAATCCTTGGGATGGTCAAGGATTTGTTGAAGATCTTAAACCTACAATTTTAGATTTAGCACCAAAACTTGGTGATATTTTAGTTCCAGAATTAATAAAAGAAATCGGTTCACCTGATAAAATCCTAGCTTATGGTAAAGCGGGAATTGTAGGTTTAAAAGGAGAGATCGAGCATGCATCTGCATTTATTCATACTTTAAGATTTGGAAATAAGTTTAGAGATGCAGTGGGTGGAACATCTTATTTAAGTTTTACCAATACGAGAGGACCTGCAGGATCAAAAATTTCTATACCAATGATGCATAAAACAGATTCTGGTTTGAGACCATATTATCTAACACATGAATTTACTATTCATGATGCTCCGTTCGATAATGAAATAGTAATTGCTATTGGTGGAGCTTCTAGTGGAAGAGCACATGCAAGAACAGGTGACAGATATCAAGATATGAAAGAAATGGGCATTGAACCTAAATAAATAAATGATCAATGCTAAAGACTCTAAAAATACTTTCTATATTCTAAATAAAAAAAAGAACACTCCAATAGTTTTAATTCACGGTGTAGGACTTAATCATAAAATTTGGGAGCCTCAGATCAACTCATTTGACAATACTGTCTTGGCATATGATATTTTGGGACATGGAAACACACCATTAAAAAAATCACAAATAAGCTTCGATGATTTTTCATTACAATTATTAAATTTGATTGATGAACTAAAATTCGAAAAAATACATTTGGTTGGTTTTTCAATTGGTTCATTAATAGCAAGAAATTTTGCATCCAAATATAATAATAGACTAGTGTCTTTGACTTTACTTTGCTCAGTTTTTCAAAGAAGCAAGGAACAAGAACAAATAGTTAATGACAGATTTGAATTATCAAAAAAAAGTAGATCTTTATCGAAACAAGCCCTTCAGAGATGGTTTACAGATGACTATATAAATAAAAATCCAAATATTTATGAAAAAATTTGTTCCATGCTTGAAGAAAACGATATGAAAAATTTCTTAAAAGTTTATGAGCTGTTTGTTAAACATCAGGATAATGAAATATTTGAAAATATAAGAACTAAAACATTAGTTATGACTGGAGAAAATGATATTGGGTCAACCCCAGAAATGTCTAAAAATTTAAGTAAAAAAATCCCTAATTCTAAAGTTAAAATAGTAAGCAATGGAAAACATCTCTGTAGTATTGAGTGTGCAGATGATGTAAATAACGCTATTAAGGAACATATAAAAAATGACTAAACTTAAACAATATAAAATGTTTATTGATGGAGAATGGGTAGACTCTGAGACTAAAAAAACTTTTGAAACTTTAAATCCAGAAAATAATAAGCCATGGGCTGTAGTTCCTGAAGCAAGCGCAAATGATGTTGATAAAGCAGTGAAGGCAGCACAGAGAGCATTTGATGGAGAATGGCCAAAGTTGTTACCAAGAGAAAGAGGTAAATATTTGAGAGCAATAGCAGATAAACTTAGAAAGAATGCAGAGTTACTTGGAGAAATAGAAACTATTGATACTGGAAAATTATTTAGAGAAACAAAAAAACAAGCAAACTATATAGCAGAATATTATGACTATTATGCTGGTATGGCAGATAAAGTTGAAGGAACAGTTTTACCTATAGATAAACCAAATATCCAAGCAATAACTACAAGAGTTCCTATTGGTGTTATAGCTGCGATTATTCCTTGGAACTCACAAATGCTATTGACCGTAACTAAATTAGCTCCTGCTCTAGCGATGGGAAATACTGTTGTTATAAAATCATCTGAGCTAGCCCCAGCAGTATTATTCGAGTTTGCAAAATTAGTTGAAGAGACAGGAATACCAAAGGGTGTTGTAAATATCATTACAGGTTTTGGAGATCCATGTGGAAAGGCTCTAACAACACATAACTTGATTGAAAAAATTGCTTTTACAGGAGGTCCTGAAACTGCAAGACATATAATTAGAAATTCAGCTGAAAATTTATCTGAAGTAAGCTTGGAGCTTGGAGGAAAAAGTCCAGTAGCAGTATTTGATGACGCACATCAAGAAAACGCAATAAATGGAATTACCGCAGGAATTTTTGGCGCAAGTGGTCAAAGTTGTATTGCTGGCTCAAGACTATATTTACAAAAAGGAATTTATAATGAATTTTTAGATAAGCTTACTGAAAGAGCAGAAAAAATAAAAATTGGGGCCCCTATGGATCCTGAAAGTGAAATGGGACCAATTGGTAATTTTAAACAACTAGAAATAATAGAAAAAAATATAAAATTAACTGTAGAACAAGGTGGAAAAATTAAATGTGGAGGTAAAAGACATCCGTTTTCAAATGATGGATACTATTTTCCTCCAACAATTATTGAGTGCGATAATCATAATCTTCCAGTAGCAGAAAACGAACTTTTTGGACCAGTGCTTTCTGTAATGAAATTTGAAAATGAAGAAGAAGTAATAAATAAGATGAATGATAACCAATACGGTTTATCATCTGGAGTTTATACTAGTGATTTTTCAAGAGGCATGAGAGTTTCAAAAGCAATTAGAGCGGGAATTACATTTGTAAATACTTATAGGCTAATATCTCCATCTGCTCCATTTGGTGGAATGAAAGATAGCGGTTACGGTAAAGAAGCTGGGATAGAATCCATAAAAGATTACACTAGAGTTAAAACAACATGGTACTATACCTCTGATGAGCCCACAATGGACCCTTTCTCTATGAGATAAGCGGTAAATTTCCTATTGAATTTATTATTTAATACTATTTAATTTTCTTTTTATAAATTGTTAACAATTAAAGGAAAAATATGAGAAAAATATTAATCGCAATGTTCGTATTTGTGTCATGCTTTACAACAAAAGCATTCTCAGATGGACATTCAATAAAAATGGGAATTATTTTAGGATTTACAGGTCCAATTGAATCTCTAACTCCAGCAATGGCTGCGTCTGCAGAGCTTGCCTTTAAAGAGGCATCAGACTCAGGTTCATTACTTGGAGGAAAAACAATATCAGTAGAAAGAGCTGACTCAACTTGTGTTGACTCTGCTGCTGCTACTACTGCTGCAGAAGGTTTAGTTTCAGGTGGCGTAGTTGCTATTATGGGCGCTGACTGTTCAGGTGTTACTGGTGCAATTGCAACAAATGTTGCAGTTCCTAATGGTGTTGTAATGATTTCACCTTCAGCAACCTCTCCTGGTTTAACTACTCTAGATGATAAAGGGTTCTTTTTTAGAACAGCTCCTTCAGATGCTAGAGGTGGTCAAATCTTAGCTGATATTACTAAAGATAGAAAAGTTAAAAGTGTTGCTATTACTTATACAAATAATGACTATGGAAAAGGTCTAGCAGATGTTTATGCTGCTGCAGTGAAAGCTCATGGTATTAAGGTAACAACTGTAGCTGCTCACGAAGATGGCAAAGCTGACTATTCTGCTGAAGTTGCTACATTAGCTTCTGCAGGTGGAGATGCTGTTGCGGTAATCGGTTACTTAGACCAAGGTGGTAAAGGAATTATACAAGGCTCTTTAGACTCAGGTGCTTTTGATACTTTTATTTTATCTGATGGTATGATTGGTCAATCTCTTGTTGATGCTTTTGGAAAAAGCTTAAGTAAATCTTTTGGTTCTCTTCCTGGATCTACAGGTAAAGGAGCAGGTATATTTGCTAAAGTTGCTAAAGCAGGTGGTATAGACTCTTCAGGGCCATACACTTCAGAATCTTATGATGCTGCTGCCTTAATCACTCTTGCTATGCAAGCTGGTGGAAAAGCTGATAGAGCTACTATTCAAAAAAATGTTATGTCAGTTGCTAATGCACCTGGTAAGAAAATTTATCCAGGTGAATTAAAAAAAGCCCTAGACTTATTAGCCAAAGGTAAAGCTATTAACTACGAAGGTGCAACAGGTGTTGAATTCACTGATGTTGGAGAAGCTTTTGGTTCTTTCTTAGAAAAAGAAGTAAAAGGTGGAAAATTTAAAACTAAAAAACAAAGATAAAATTTAATTTTTAAAACCCTAGCGTATTTTATTACGCTAGGGTTTTTTTTTATCCAAAATTTCAGCTCTAATAGTTGCGAAAATAATTAAGATCATAAATGGAATACAAATAAAATTCATTATTTTCCAATTAGTTAATGTTATGAAAATACCAGCTGATAAGCTTCCGATGGCATGAACAGAATAAACAATAAAATCATTTAATCCTTGTGCTTTATATTTTTCCTCTTCTCTGTAGGTTAAGACAAGCAAACTAGTTCCGGATATAAACAAAAAGTTCCAACCTAAACCTAAAAAGATTAATGCAAACATATAATTAAAGAAGCTTTGCTCAAAAATACTTACTATTATTGTAATACTATAAAGAAATACACCAGCATAAATTACATTACTATGACCATATTTTTTTATTAAGTGTCCAGTTACTAATGAAGGTAAAAACATTGAAACAACATGAAATTGAATAACAATACTTGTTTTATTCAAACTCATATTTTCCATTACATGCATACTAATTGGCGTCGCAGTCATCAAAAAAGTCATTATTGCATATCCAAATGCTGACGCTGCTATGGCTTGAATAAATCTAGGCTGTAAAATTATTTCTAAATAATTTCTTCCTTTATATTCTACATTAGTGTCTATTTTTGATTTGCTTTCATAAAATAAAAAAAGAATTGCTGGTATAAAAGTTAACAGGGCAAGAGCCAAGTAAGATCCAACATATAAATTTTCACTTATTAAATCTTTTGAATAGTTTGCTAAACTTGGACCTAAAAAGGCCGAAATAATTCCACCGAATAATATTATTGAAATAGCTTTTGGAGCCATACTTTGTTCTACACTTTCAGCAGCAGCAAAACGATATTGATGAGTAAATGCCATTCCAATACCAATAAAAAAGTTTGCAAAGCAAAATAAGATAAAATTTTGGTACATTATCGAATACGCTGCTAAAATTGAAAATAATAGGTTTCCTATTGATGCAGAGATGAAACCATACTTTCTTCCAATTAAACTCATTACTTTAGTGGCAATTATTGCGCCGATGGCAATACCAACTACGGATATCGACATTGGCAAAGTTGCTAAGGATTTGACTGGACTAATTTGAGATCCAATAATCCCGCTTAAAAATACTGTTACCGGAGCTGCAGTAAAACTAAAAATTTGACTTAATGTTAAAATTAGAAGATTTTTATTCATTCTATAGATAAACTATACCTTTTTTGTAATGAAAAAATATGTATTTAATTAAAGACTAATAAATAAAACACCCAATTTAATAAGGAAATAATCTAAAACCGGAAAATAAAGTTTTTTTTATATATAAGATTTTATAATTTTATAAATCTCTTCTTTATTGGTTACACCAATACTTCTGTGAACTTCTTTATTATCTTTAAAAATTAAAATTGTACTCTGATATTGCACATTAAATAAAGATGAAATTTCTTTGTTTGTAATGTCAAAAGCAAAGTACTCAAGATTTTCAAATTCTTTTTTAGCTTTATCTAAAACTTTCATTTGACTTGCGCATGAATAACAATATTCAGTCCAAGAACTTACTAGTACTAATTTTCCATCTGATTGTGCTTTTTTGAAAAGTTCTTCACTAAAAGTAGTTTTTTTTTCTAGTGCGAAAGAATTAAAAGGCAAAAAAATTAAAAATAGTATTAAAAATTTTTTTATCATACGCTTATTGTTTTATAATTTTTTCTGGTAAAATACCCTGCGGCCTATAGCGCATTACAATTAACAATCCTATCCCAATCATTAAAAATCTAAAATACGGAGCGCTTTCTATTAAATGAATTTTTAAAGCATTTGTTTCAGGCAAGTGTGCAGTAAAAAGATTAATTAAAAATAAAGCTATTGGTGCAGCCTGAACCCATAAAAACCAAACAAAAAATCCACCTAATATAGCTCCAAAATTATTTCCTGTTCCGCCCACAATTACCATTACCCAAATTACGAATGTATATCTCATGGGTCTATAGCTTCCTGGTGTAAATAAACCATCGTTCGTTACCATCATGGCACCAGCTATACCAACAACTGCTGAACCTAGTATAAAAATTAAAAGATGCTCTTTAACAATATTTTTACCCATTGCACTTGCTGCTTCTTCGTTGTCTCTTATGGCTCTCATTTTTCTTCCCCATGGAGAATATAAAGCTTTTTGAGTTATAATTAATAAAGCAATCACAACCGACAAAAATAAACCTGCCATACAAAGCTTTACGTAAACTGAAGAGGCATCAATAACTAATTGTTTTAAAACATCTTGTTTTTCTGTGACTGAGTTAATTAAATTTAATTTACCTGCATGTAATTTTTCAACCAAATTTATAAACCATGGAGTGCCTTGAAGATCTACCTCATATGGCACTGGCCTTTTCAAACCAATGACATTTTTTACTCCTCTTGCTAACCAATCTTCATGTTTAATAACCGAAACTACAATTTCAGCAATTAATAAAGTTGCTATTGCAAGATAATCTGCTCTTAGTCCAAGAGCAATTTTACCCACAACATATGCAAGACCTCCAGCAAAAATACCCCCAACAATCCAAGAAAATAAAACTGGCATTCCAAGTCCACCTAAAAAACCTGTTTTGGCAGGCTCAACTGCCTCAATACTTTCAATTGCAGGACCAGATATTATTCTAATAAGTATCAAACCACCTATTATAATTGCTGCTACCAAATAATTTCTTTGCTTTGATTTCTTAATTTTTTTCAAAACATAGCGTGTTGAAAAAACTATTCCGACTATAACTAAAATACAAAACATCATGTTTAATCCGCCCGCTTCCCAAGCCTCAGGAACAGGAGCAACTGAAACTAATACGACGGCAAGCCCCCCCAATGCGGTATATCCCATAATTCCAAAATTGATTAAACCCGCATAACCCCATTGAATATTTGCGCCCATTGTCATCACTGCTGATATCATGCAGTAATTAAAAATAGTTAATGCGATGGTCCAAGATTGAAATATTCCCACTAGAATAATTAGCAATAACATTATTGAGTATGCAGCGATTACATTTAAATACTTCTTCATAAAATTTTTCCTTTAAAAATGCCCGAAGGTCTAAAAAGTAAAACAACTACTAAAATAGAAAATGAAACTGCAAACTTATAATCTGTAGATAACAATTGCATAAGAGAATCTGGCTCTAAATGTTCTGGAAGTATATATGTGAAAAATTTTTTATAAGCGTAAGTTATAAATATTTCTCCAAAAGCTACTACATAACCACCTAGGAATGCACCAAACGGATTTCCAATTCCTCCAACAATAGCGGCAGCAAATATAGGAAGCATGTTGTTAAAATATACAAAAGGCTTGTAGCTTTTATCCAGTCCATACAAGACGCCACCAACTGTAGCTAAAACTCCAGCTATAATCCAAGTTAACATTACAACCTTTTTAGGATCTATGCCCGATAATAAAGCTAGATCTTCATTATCAGAATAAGCTCGCATACTTGTGCCTGTTTTAGTTTTGTTTAAAAACCAAAACATTACAGAAACTACAATTAACGTTACAATTATTGTAATTAATTGAGTAGATTTTATCGTCAATCCTTCATTTAATCCTGTCATTTCCTTAAATTCTATAGCTTTTAAAATAAATTTCTCACCATCAAGAAACCTTCTATCAAATGGTCCTATGATTATTCTTATAATTGCCTGTGTTACAAACATTACACCTACACTAACCATAGCTAGCTGAACAGGTGGGCTTTTTTTAATTCTGTAATAACTGAAAACAAATTTATCTATTGTTAGCATGTATAAAATCATCATTACAATTGCAAAAGGAATTGTGAGTAATGCCGTTGGTAATACTCCTAAACTTATTCCTAGAGATTGAAAATAATAAGTAAACAATACTGCAAACATTGTTCCAAAAGACATCATGTCTCCAGTGGCAAAGTTTGCAAATCTTAAAACTCCATAAATTAATGTAACAAAAATAGCTCCCAGAGCTAATTGTGAACCATAAGTTAATGCAGGGATGATCGTATAATTTAATAACAAAATTAATGCGTTTAAGAAATCCATACTATGCTCCTAAGAATGATCTTCTTACTTCAGGATCTTTAAGTAGTTCGTTACCAGATCCTTCAAATTTATTTTGTCCAGTTACCAGTACATAGCCTCGATTGGATATGCTTAATGCTTGTTTTGCATTTTGTTCTACCATTATAATGGCTACATTAGTTTCCTTTACTTTAATAATATGTTGAAAAAGTTCGTCCATTACTATCGGGGAAACACCTGCTGTAGGTTCATCTAACATTAAAACAGATGGTTTAATCATTAAAGCTCTACCAAGAGCAACTTGTTGTCTTTGCCCTCCGGATAACTCGCCAACAATTTGAGATTTTTTTTCTTTTAAAACGGGAAATAGTTCATAAATTTCATCAATAACTTTATTTAAATCATCGTCTCTTAAAAATGCACCTATTTCTAAATTTTCTCTAACTGTTAAACCTGCAAAAACATTTTTAGTTTGTGGAACAAATGATATTCCATGTTTAACTCGGTCTTGAGGAGAAAGACCAGAGATGTTTTTTCCATCTATTAGTATTGATCCAGATTTTAAATTTAACAGTCCCAGCATAGCTTTCATTGCAGTGGATTTTCCTGCACCATTGGGACCTAAAATGGCAACGATCTCTCCTCTATTAACATTTATAGAACAAGAACTTATTATATCTGGACCATTGCCATATCCAGCTGTCATTTTATTTCCTTCGAAAAATGCCATTAATTATCTACCCCGTCATTTTTATTTGCGCGACCTAAATAACTTTCTATAACTTTTTCATTTTTCTTAACTTCTTCAGAAGTTCCTTCAAATAATACAGATCCTTCTGACATTACAATCACTGGATTACACATTCTGCTTATAAAATCCATGTCATGTTCAATCATACAAAAAGTATAACCTTTTTCTTTATTTAATCTTAAGATTGCAGTTCCTAGATCCTTTAACAAAGTTCTGTTTACCCCCGCCCCCACTTCATCTAATAAAACTAACTTTGCATCAACCATCATAGTTCTTCCAAGTTCTAAAAGTTTTTTTTGACCACCTGATAAATTTCCCGCAAGTTCATTTGCAAGATGTTTAAGATTTAAAAAATCAATTACCCCATATGCTTTATCTCTAATTTTATCCTCTTCATTTTTTATTAGTTTTGGATTTAAAAGTGCTGTCATGAGATTTTCACCTGATTGATTTCCTGGAACCATCATTAAATTTTCTAAAACTGTCAAATTTGTAAATTCATGAGCAATTTGAAATGTTCTTAAGATTCCTTTAGAAAATAATTCATATGAAGGTACAGAGGTTATATCTTCATTATCAAATAAAACTTTTCCTTTGTTTGGCTTTAAGTTTCCTGCAATTAAATTAAATAATGTTGTTTTGCCAGACCCATTTGGGCCTATTATGCCAGTGATAGTTCCTTTTTTAATTTTTAGAGAACAGTCCGCTACAGCTGCAAGACCTCCAAAATATTTGGAAAGATTATCTATTTGCAGAATATTTGAGTCTGACTGCATTGAAAATTATACTTTGTTTAATCTTTTAAGAATACTGTTTAATGTTTTATCAATAGATCTATAAAATCCGGCTTTCTTAAATTCTTTAACCCCATGTTCATTTAAACCTCCAGGCGTTTGTGACTCTTTAACCAAATGCTTTAGACCTTTTTTTGATTTAACAACTGAATCTTCTGATAATGCAAAAAATAGTGATGTTATATATTTTTGAGCATCATCCCTTTTAATTCCTCGTTTAACAAGCCAGTTAGACATATGATTTAACATTTCATAAAATGGTGCCATCATTCCAGATGTCGACCAAAAATTTAATGAAGAGTTTTCCTTTTTAATTTCAACTGTTGTACCAAGTTGATTGAAAAAATTTTTAACTTTCTTATTTGGTGGAAATATTGGAACTGGCCCTTTTCTTAATGAAATTGGTGGTAAAGGTATAGCTCTTACTATGCTAGCTTTAACTTTAACAATTTTTTTAAGTTGTTTCATTTTAATTGTTGAAATGAAGCTGATTATTGTTTGATTAGATTTAAAATGATATTTATGCAAAATTTTTTCACCAACCTTTGGTGTAACTGCTAAAAAAATCCAATTAGATTTATTTATTATTTCTTGATTATTTTTAATTATAGTAATTTTTTTACTTTTAGATTTTAAATCTTTAGATATTTTTTTATTTCGTTCAGACAAATAAATTTTATTTACTTTTAATTTCGCGCCAAGTATTCCAGTTACTACTGCTTTGGTAATTTGTCCGGTTCCAATAAATCCAATTTTCATAATAAATTTCTTAATTATTATCACTAAATTTGGTTAAGAGACTCATCAAAAACTAATATTGTTGTGTAATTGCAATTATTATTGCGATTATTATTAATACACACGCTGAAATTGTGTTTATTACTCTTGGATTTGCTTTAATCCAAATTATTAATTTATTGGCAAGCATAGCGTAACCAATTAAAGATAAAAAATCTAATACAATATAAGTTGTAATTAATATTAAAAATTGTGCGATATAGTTTGTATTAAAGTCAATAAACTGAGGAAATATTAATGGAAAAAACATCCATGCCTTTGGACTTGTTCCTGCAACCAGAAAACCATCTTTAAAGAAAGAAATTATATTTTTTTCATTTTTTACTGAAGAGTTAATGTTTTTGGGTGTGCTATTATAAATATCATAAGCTAAATAAGCTAAATAAAATATTCCTATCCACTTAAATGTATTTAAAAAATTAGGATTATCTAAAAAAAAAGATCCGATTACAAAAATTACTAAGGTACCTTGAACTAAATTTGCAGTTACATCTCCTAAAGCTGTCCAAATACAACTTTTGAAACCATAATTCATTGAGTATGAAATAATCACTATTCTTGGGGTGCCCGGTGTAATGAACAAAAATAAAATTATTTGTAAAAAAAGTAAATAGTCTAGGGGGAGCATTTTTGGGGATAGTCCTAAAAAAACCGGGAGCTAAAGATGGTTAGATAGGACTATCTAAATACCATAATATCAGAGCCTCAATTTTTTTCCATTGAAATTTTTTTTGAAAATCCTTGAATTTTGAAAAATCTATATGATCAATTTGGGTCATATTGTCATTGGTGGAAAAAAGTGAAAAAATGGTTATATATAAAATATGAAAAAAATAATTATGTACACGGGTCCGTTGTGCAATTTTTGTGATGCTGCAAAAAGATTATTTTCTAGAAATAATATAGAATATCAAGAAATAGATATTTCATCAAAAGCTGGTCTTATGGATGAAATGATAAAAAAATCAAATGGAAGAAGAACTATACCTCAAATATTTTTTGATGATCATCATGTAGGGGGCTATCAAGAATTAAGGGCTCTAGAAAAAGAAGAAAAATTAGAAGGTCTGTTAAAATAAATTATTCAATAGTAATTGTTACATCGGGTGCAGAACCATATAAACCCTGGTCAGCAGCAGCAGTTCCAGTTTTGCATGCTCCACTTGTTCCTATATAGCCCAATGCATTAGCAGTTCCAAATGCAACTTTCATTGTTGGCATTACTCCTGGTGTTGCTGTAAATGAAGATGATAAAGCTCCTCTCCACTCTAAATATTCATCTGTAGCATTAACAACCCCTGCACTCTGTGAGGTTCCTGTTCCGTCCCCAGCGCTAACACTATTAATTTCATTTCCCATATCGCTTCCGACCATTGCCATATATAAAGTTATTGTATTAATAGCTCCTGACACTTCACCTGCTACATTTTTTGCAATGTTTCCGTTATTACTTGTTGTTCTGCATGTGTTAGAGCCATCACTTACTGTACCAGCAATAGTAATTTGTCTTTTCAATGTAACTTGCATGTGAGTGTATACTGTTCCAAATTTTACTGTACCTAGGTCTCCGTATGAAGCTGCAGCTGCTCCAGCGGTAGTATTTGCAATATCAATTGTTCCTGAATCTCCTGATCCAAGTACAACAGGATTTACGCAATTTGAAACTGTGCTTCCTGTCTCGCATAACTCAGCATATGTCATTGTAATTCCATATTCAGTTGCTTTACCCGTGAATTGAACTGCTTGTAAAGAAGTATTCCAAAAGAAAAAGAATATGATTAATAAAAATATTTTTTTCATAATTATTTACTCGTTATTATTACTGAGCCTTGTACCTCAACTACAAGATCATTGTTTCTTCTTACTTTTTCTTTTAACTTTTCTTCCATATTTTCTTTTACAAATTGTTCTTCGGAGATAAATCCGTCAGCCAATGTTGGTTTCGTTTCTTTTGGTGGATATAAAAATGAAAGCTTAACCCACTGTTCATCGTCTATACTATCATTACTTGACTCATCATAATTATAATCTAATTGTAAAGAAGGGCTCAGCATCATTTCCAATGAATATACATTTCCTTTTGTATCTCTTGTCGCAAGTTCATTTTCCCAATAATATCCCTGCAAATTAATAGTTGCCCATGGCATATGTGGAACTTGTGAGCTAAGATTGTACTCTCTTCCACTTAATACTTGTTCTTTTACACTGTCAGGAAATTTTTGATTTGATATTTTAAAATACTCATTAAATGTAAAATCCAAAATTGATTTTTTTGCTTCAAGACCAATACTTCCTCTTCTGTGACCTTCGCCAAAATCAGCATCTAAAAATGAATTAACTCCTAACATTGTTGATTTATCATCAGTTAAAAATCTATAACCCAATCCAATATTTCCAATTAATCTATTGTTGCTATCTACTTCTCCATTATGAAGACTAAATTGAGTAAAATAATTTGAGTTAGTTTGCGCTAAAATATCTCTAACAGCTAAAATTTCAAAATCTGGATTTCCCTCATCTCTCAGCTCAATTGACGCTTCGGTATGACCTTCTCCAGGGATCCATCCTGCAACTTTCTCTGAAATTTTTCCTGATAAATTATCTATTACGATTTGTTCAACAGCAAGAACATTAAAGCTCCAATTCATTAAGGATATAAAAAATATGAGTAAAAATTTTTTCACTAGAAACAATAAAAAAATTTATACTTTTTTGCAAGTAGTATTATTAGGTTAATTTATTTTATTTTTTTAATTAATTCAGTATTTTTAATATTAATTGCCATACAGGTAATATCATCTCTTAATTTTTCAGCTCCCCAATTGAGTTCTTTTTCAATAGATTCTACAATAGTTTTGGGAGTGATTTCAGAAATATTATTTATAATTTTTTGAACTCCCTCAGCACCTAATTCTTTACCATCTTTCAAGTATCCCTCGGTTACGCCATCAGTATAAACTATAAATGTTTTATCTTTAATATTTATTGAGCTTGATTTTATCATTGACTCAGTAAAATATTTTACAATTCCAATTGGAGGCATTTCTGATTTTATATATTCATAATTTTTATCTTGATCGAATGTTAGAATGCTTTCGTGACCTGCATTAATAAATATTAATTCTCCAGTTTTTATATTTAATTTGCCAAAAACGGCCGTTACAAACATTCCTTTAAATTTAGCTTCTACAAGTTCATTGTTTACACCAAATACAACCTTTTCAATTGGGAATTTTAGATTGGTAAGTGTTCTAAAAATTGAAGAAGCTTTAGCCATATACATTCCTGCTTTAACACCTTTTCCCGAAACGTCAGCTAAGGTAAAAAAATATTCTTCGGGAGTAGATCTTACTACATCAAAATAGTCTCCAGATACGTCTCTTGCAGGGACATTTTTAGCATATATAAAATTTTCAAATTTCGAAATGTCAGGAAATAAACTTTTTTGAACCCCTGCTGCCAGTTCTCTTTCTTTTAATAATTTTGCTTCTTTTTGTAGATTTGAAAGTGCTATTTTATTTTCTTCAACAAATCTAAAATAAAGTCCAGTTAAGAAAGTTAATGTAAGCATAAATATAGGATAACTAATATCTATAAGCTCTGACCTTAGTAAAAAAACACTAAAACCAATTATGACAACTGTAACTACGCTACCAAAAAATATTGATAAGCTATATTTTGGTTTCATTTTTTGAGATAGAAAAAAAGTTATAAATGCTACAAGAATTGAAAATAAAAGTTCAAATATATATGTGTTGGGATTACGAATAAGATAAGACTGATCTAAAATATTTTCTATTACATTTGCATGAACTTCAACTCCTGGGATTGTAACTCCTAAAGGATTTTTAACTAAATCGAATAAACCCTGTGCGGAAGCGCCGATCAAAACATATTTATCTTTAAATCTTGCTTCATCAAATTTTCCATCAAAAACTGAACTTGCTGAAATATACTGACTCTTTAATGAGTTTTTATATCTAATCCAAATAATTCCATTTGGGTCTGAGTGAATTTTATGCGGTCTAGAACTTATTCTATCAATACCGATCTCATTCATTTCTAAATAGAGATTTTTTTGATTTGAACCTATACGAACCATTTCAAGTCCCATGGTTGGATACAATTTATTTTGTAAACGAACAACTAATGGTAAAGATCTAATTATACCATCGGTTTGGTCTAGAAAAGAAATTGAACCTAAACCTTTTGCACTTTTTTCCAATTTTTCAAGTGAACCAATGGAATATGGATATGCATATGTAAAATTTTTTGGGTCACCTCCCTTAGATAGAAATCTTGCTTTTGGAGATCTGTCGTGAGTTGAATGTGAAGGAACACTGCTACCAAGAACTGCAATAACTGACTTTGATTTTTCTAATTGTTCTCTAAAAATTTCATCATGTCCTTTAAGATTTTGAAGATCACTTATATCTGTTGGAATTAAATTGTATGCTTTAATTATCTCCTCTGGAGATTGCTTATCTTTTTCACTAAAAAATACATCGAAACCAATTGCTTTAGGATTTGAGGCATGAACATTTTCAATAATCTTTGCAAAAACCGATCTACTCCACGGAAATTGACCAAACTTTCCTAAACTTTTTTCGTCAATATCTATAATAATTACATCAGTTTCTCGTTTTTCTAGTGGAAAAACTTTTTGGTATAGATCAAAGCTTAAATAAGAAATTGATTTGATGAAACTTGGATTAACAATTTTTAGAGCTATTAAAAAAATTAATAAAACAAAAAATATTAAATAGTTATTATATTTTAAAAATATTGAACGCACACAATGAATTTAACCGGAATATAATTAAAGTAAATAAAACTTGATTAAGTTTTTAAAGGTTATTTCTTATTAACTCTTTTCTTTCTAGCTTTTTTCTTCTTCTTTACAACTTTTCTCTTAACTACTTTTTTTCTTTTCTTCTTTTTAACTACCTTTTTTTTCTTTTTAGG